>JAYEFL010000317.1:0-1969 GCA_034658635.1 Bacteroidota bacterium
AATATTGTGTCAGATAGTATTTTGTGTAATCGATGCTGTCGATATCGTCTTCCCATGACTCAAGCGTGTCCATCACAAGCTCGACATCGGGATGATACATCAGATCCTGAAACGTGAAAACAGCGGCGCCGAAATTTGCTGTTGCGTTTGCGGGATTATTAGCGACGGCCTTCTGATAAAGCTCTTTGATCTCAGTAATTTGATCAAGCATTTCGTTGGTTGACGCCCCGTCATCGGCATCGTTGATCATTTCAACCAGAAGGGAATCGGCGGTCACAACAAGCTCGTCGGATTTTTCGACATCAATAACTATATCACCATCGGTGTCGAGAGGACTCTCTTCACAGGCGGAAAAGAGTACTGCTCCAAGAAGCAGAATCAAAAAATAACGTAAGCAACGCATGAGTAACCTCCAATAATTATGTGATTGAAATGAATATTTTAAATCAGTAGTGTCCCAACATTAGTCGAATAAATTCAACTGGTTAGTGTTTTTATTATTTGTGTTCAAATCGTATGATTCTGTAAGTACCTGATAAATATGACTTTTCTCAAAGAGTGAGACACTCATAATTTGTAAAATTGTGTAAAGACTAAGGTCTATTTTAAGTTCTTTTTTCATTATGGCAACGAGAACATATACTGAGACGGCAATCCAAATTTGAGATTTTACAGCATTTTCCGATGTTCCAAAGAATGATTTGATTCTTAGATGCTGCTTTATCCATTTGAAAAACAGCTCAATCTGCCAGCGGCATCGATAAAGTTCCGTAATAGTAGCTGCAGGCAAGTCGAAGTTGTTTGTCAAGAATACCAGATATTTGTCTTTTTCAGAATCATAAAATCGAATCCGCCGTAGTTTTCCGGGATATTTATGTTTTGTGCAATATCCTTTTAATACAATAGTTTGGTCGCATTTCAGTCCTGTTGATTTATTTATAGTATTTGAGTACAAACGTTTAAAGTTCAGGTTCTTTTTAGCTCGGGTTATGAAAAATGCTTTCTCTTGGTGTATGCGATGAAGCCTGTTAAAATCCGTATACGCACGATCCATTATGTAAAGCGCCCCTGCCTCCAGGAGCAGGCTGTCGATGATAGTGACATCGTGGACTTTTCCATGAGTGATTATCGCAAGCACCGGAATGTTTCCACGCAGATCCAAGAGTGTATGAAGTTTAATCGCACCTTTCTTTTTTCGGAATTGTGCCCATGGGAATACCGACAGGCACAAGTCTATTGTTGTTGAATCCAGCGCATAAACAGTCTGGTCTAACTCGACACCAAACGGTTCTCTATAATAAAGGGTTCTCGCATGATTGATAAGTACTTGTGCAAAATCAGCATAGATTCGCCAGTCACGTACTTTGTTGGCATTTGCCAACGTGTTTCGGGCTACCTTGCCACGGAAACCCATGTGATAGAGCTTATGATGTACCGAGCGTAAACAGGTTTGAATATCGCGCAGGCTTTCACGATATGTTAGCTGGGCGAAAGCCATACACAAAAACTGTTCCCAGCAACTGAAACTCTTTATTTTGTAATTACCGTGATAACGTTCAACGCATTTGCGAAATTCATAACGTGGGACAAAATCCATTACCTGAGAAAATATTGTACGATCGGAATTCATTAAATAGCTCCTTTCTCCTTTCTGTAAAGTAAGGAACTATACGTAATGAATCCGATTTCAAATCAATAAATAGTATTACTGGCCTTTACTCATTATTTATAAATAAGTTATAAACATTACTAATGCAACGTTGGGACACTATTGATAAATAGCATTAAATTCAATATTAGCTTTTCCCATATCAATTCACCAACACCATTTTTCTCGTTTCCCGACATCCTCCAGCCTCGAGAATGCATAAGTAAAAGTCGCTCGGAAATTCGGTTGTATTCCTATGTTTCAGTAAAGTTTCCAAGCAAACAGGATGCGATATTTCATATATTATAGTATATATTACCA
>JAYEFL010000318.1:0-27838 GCA_034658635.1 Bacteroidota bacterium
CTTTGCTCCATGCCTTTCAGCTCAACAGGAGGTTTGTCTGAGGATAGAATTAACTGCTTTCCTGATTGGTGTAAATGATTGAAAATATGGAAAAAGGTATCCTGAGTCTTTTCTTTGCCTGCAAATTCCTGTACATCATCAATGATCAGAACATCTATCATCTGGTAAAAGTGCAGAAAATCGTTTCTATTATTATTACGAACAGCCTCAACAAATTGAGTCTGGAACTTATTGGCATTTACATATAAAACAATCTTGTCAGGAAACTTTTCCTTTACTTCAATACCAATAGCCTGAGCAAGATGAGTTTTTCCTAAGCCGGATCCACCATAAATCAACAGAGGGTTAAACGCAGTTCCACCAGGATTTTGAGCAACAGCGTATCCAGCTGATCTGGCTAAGCGATTGCAATTACCTTCAACATAGTTGTTAAAAGAATAGTCAGGATTAAGCTGAGGATCGACATGGAGCTTTTTTATCCCAGGGATTATGAAGGGATTTCTGATGATTCGTTCTTCATCATCCAAGGGTAGTGATAAAGGTTTGTTCTTCAGATTTGTTTTAGCCTTAGTCGGCATCTTAACAGTGTAGGGTTTTGCTTCTGAAAAACCATTGTTTTCCATAACCACACTATATTCAAGCTTTGCTTCAGATCCAAGTTCCTTTCTAATGGTCTTACTCAATATATGAATATACTGCTCTTCAAGATACTCATAAAAAAAAGTTGAGGGAACTTGAATAGTTAATACATGCTTTTCAAGTTTTATGGGAGTTATTGGCTCAAACCAGGTTTTGAAACTCATCGTGGGTACGTTGTCTTTTATCACTGTCAGACAGCGGTTCCATACTTCAACATGGTTTGACTTCATCGATACTGATAATTAAAGAGTTAGACAAAGGATTCGGGTAATGCAAGTTGGTGAAAAAAAACTTATAAAAAAATCAAACTGCTATTGTTTTTTTAAAGAAATTGCTATTTCCTTAAGTTTCAGACAAATAAAAAATCAAAAAAATATAGGCACTTGCAATGAGCTGATATTCAGCAAAATGCAGTGATGTGCTTGATTTTTAGAGCTTTGAGAAACTGATGGGAAGCAAAGCTAGTGTTTGCGCAATAACAACCTCAAAAACGAACTTTTTGCCAATTCCCCTCAATATATGTGAAGATCGCAGCATCAGGGTACTTATGAATATGCTTTGCTACCAACCGGCTTGCTTTGTCGTAATTATCAGTCTTCAGAATGAAATAGTGAAATTGTTTGCCGATCTGGATACTTTGAAGCTTTCTGAAATCCTTGAACAGATAGTTGTCGGGTCCTAAGGGAATTTGCGTTTGAACCAGACAGACATAAAAGTCAAGATCGATGTATTTAGATAAAGCAGAAAGCAGAGAATTGTCATCAGAGGCTATTATGGTCTTTCCCATATCAACAGCTGAGAGATGAACATAGCGTTTTGGATTTTTGCGAATATCTTCCAATAATTCATTAAGTGAGAAACTGACTGTCTCAATTGAATTATACAGTGAATCGTCCATGACAAATTTTCCAAAACTACCTTCGCCACTATTGATATGATCGATTAAAACACTAATATCATCTAAAACGAGGCTGAACTGTTTTACAGCATTTCTAATAGGGATCTGGTTTAAAGAATCAGTAAAGTGCCCCAAATTAGTTAGAGAGTATTGCAATTCATCGGTTCTGGATACAAGTCCAACAGTTAAGCTGTCAAGGTTTCTCATGATTAAGCTGAAAGTGTTGGATTCTTCTTTGACAAAGGTGTCAAGAAATACTGATGTTTGCTCAAAATTCTTCAGCGTTTGGGCCACAATCTCAAAACTTTGTGAAAGGTTTGAACGGTTTTCCTGATCGAATACCAGATGCAGAGAAATTAGTACCGAATCCATGGATGACATTAAATCTTCAGCTTTTCTCTTGAGAGGTAACATTTGAGTATTTACCTGATCCTTGAGGTCCCCTTCAATCGATCCAAGCAAGGTGTCACCATAAGAATGAGTGGCTAAACTGTCGGATAAAAGCAATTGAATACCTTTTGAACCCATCAAATCAATGGAGTATATCCCTGGAATTGACCCTTTTGGGATTTCTAATTCTGGATAGCTGATCACAAATTGTACCAGAATCTCATCAAAGTCTTTATCAGACAACTTGATTTCTCTGACTTCTCCAACTTTAAAACCCTTTAAGGTGATCGGACTGGAAACCATTAATCCTCCAATCTTATCATATTTTACATAGTAGGTTTTTTCGGGTTGAAGAAAGTTCTTTCCTTTAAGGAAATTGAGTCCCCAGAATAAGATGATTAATGTTACGGCGAACAATAATCCAATACGTATTAATCGCCCGATTTTCATAATGAGCAAGTTAATGAATTTTCTTATCTTCTTTAATAGCCTCACGTAAAGGAATCTTTTTCCCATTTCTGAAGGCTACAATAAATGCTCCGGGAAAAGATTTAAGAAGTTGTTTGCGAACAACTGAAGACTCAGAATAGCTCGATTTTGCAATAGATATATATTTGAAATAAATGCCCTCCCGAATTTCTTCAAATGTTGTATAACCTTTGAATGCCTTAGAGTTTATTGGTATTCGGTTTTGAGAAGCCATAACCTGTACCCTGAATTCCAAACCATTTTTGCTCTGAGTTGCTTTGACGGGAGGATTGTCTTTTATAGTTGTCTCTTCTTCTTTGGTTTTGAGAGGGACTGATTCTTTTTCCTTTTTGGGAATTTCTTTGCTTGGCTTCAGTGTCTCCCTTTTCTTCTCAGCAGCTTTCAGAGCAGCGGCTTCAGTTTTTCTTGAGGAACTGGTATTCAGAGAAAATTCATCTGGTCCGGAAATATCATTTGAAGCTGTTCTTGCTTCATATTCAATCTTATAGTCTTTAAATGCCCTGAAAATTGCGGATGCTAACAAGTCTTGCCCGTAAACAGTGTTTAGAAACTCTTCCTCTCGGGGATTTGTGATAAAACCGGTTTCAATCAAAACACTGGGCACGGTGGTTTGCCATAAGACCAATAATGGAGCAGGATGCACGCCACGATCTCTGCGCTTGGCCCGCGATCTGAACTGATCCTGAACCATTGCCGCCATTTCCAGACTCTGTTTTTCATAAAGAGACTGTTGTAAGGTAAATTGGATAAGACTGGCAGGATCATTTGGATCATAACCCTGATACTTCTGAATATAACCTTCTTCAAACTCAATAACCTTATTTTCCTTCTGTGCCAACTCCAGATTTATTTTATTTTTTGTAATACCCATTACATAAGTGCTGGTCCCATATGGATGTTGAGATGCAAATCCATCAACATGAATAGACAGAAACAAGTCAGCATTGGCTTTATTGGCTATATCAGCGCGAACATCCAGATCAATAAATACATCCGTCTTTCGTGTGTACATAACTCTCACATCCGGCATCAGGCTCTCAATGTAATATCCTAACTTCAATGCAATGGACAATGCAATATTTTTTTCATAACTTTTTTTACCAACTGCACCAGGGTCTTTTCCTCCATGACCTGCATCAATAACTATCGTAAATGGATTATTGTCTGAGGATTGTGCGCTGGATTGTGAAGGATAAAAAAAGAACGCTACGATAATAAGGATTACCAGAAGGCAATTCCCGCTTGTAAAACACGTTCTCTTATTCAGACTTCGACAAAGTTGTTCCATTTTTTAAGTAGCTTTGAGTGGCTTTTTTGTTGGCTTTTGACCCATTTTGATCCAGAGGCTAAAAATACTAAAAATAATTCTATCACTGGGCTTGTTTAGCCTGCTGAGTTGGACTGGTTTTTCACAAACTGAAGTTGAAAACCCAGACAGTGTCCAGCAATTGTCTATTCTGCCAATCAACGATACCATCAAAACGAGTTCAGAATCAAAAGAGTATCTGGATGCAGTGATTAAATATTCTGCCCGGGATTCTATTGTGATGACTTTCGATGATAATATGATCAGACTGTATGGTGAAGCCAAAGTCTTGTATGAGGATATTGAGCTTTATGCAGATTACATAGAAATATCCATTGACAGGAAGGAAGTCTATGCGAGGGGAGTGACTGATAGTACCGGACTGATTGTAGGAAAACCAAAATTTAAGCAGGGAGATGAAGAGTATGATGCTAGTGAGTTAAGATACAATTTCGATTCACAGAAAGCATGGGTAACTGATGTGGTAACTGAGGAAAATGAAGGACTCCTGCACAGTCATATCACCAAACGCTTTCCTGATGGAACATTGAATATTAAGGATGGGAAGTTTACTACCTGCGATGCAGATCATCCACACTTTTATTTTGCCATTACTAAGGGTAAGGTGGTGCCGGAAAAAAGTATGGTCTCAGGTCCGGCATATTTGGTTGTTGAAGATATTCCTTTGTATTTCATTGGCCTGCCTTTTGGGTATTTTCCTCAAAAAAGAGAAAAAACCAGTGGATTGATAATGCCACAATATGGATTTGAAGCAAACAGAGGATATTATCTTAGGAATGGTGGATGGTTCTTTGCGCTGAACGATAATTTTGATTTAAAATTAACGGGAGACCTTTATTCAAAAGGGTCATGGAAAACATCTGCACTGACAAATTATTCAAAAAGGTATAAATATCGCGGCAGTTTTGATTTCTCCTATGCTAAAAATGCCACCGGTGAAAAAGATCTGGTTGATTATGATCAGTATAAGGTGAAGAAGGATTTCTCGGTAAGATGGTCACATAATCAGGATCCGAAAGCACATCCCCTGCGTACATTTAATGCAAATGTTAACATGTCTACAGGATCTTATGATAAATATAATTCCAATATCAACGATCCTGCTGCATATCTGACTAATACCAAATCCTCATCTATATCATTTAACCAGAAATTCAATAATCCTCTGTTTAACTTTACAGCAAAATTAGGTCATGTACAGAACAGTCGGGATTCTTCTATTGTCCTGAACCTCCCAACTGCTGCATTTACTGTTGGTCGGTTTTACCCTTTTAAGCGAAAAGTCAGAGTAGGAAAACAAAGGTGGTACGAAAAAATTGATATGCGCTATACATCCAGTATGGAGAATAAACTCAGGGCTCAAGAAAACCAGCTGTTTACACCTGATATTATGGACAGTTTGCCTGGTTTGATTGATAATCTGCAAAATGGGTTTAAACATGAGATTCCCATGTCAGCTACTTTTAAACTGATTCCAAATATGAACCTGACCCCGTCTTTGAAATACAAAGGCTTATTGTATTTCTATTCTTCACATAGGGAATGGGACCCTGAAGAAAAGGCAGTAATCGAAAGCCGGATTAACCAAGCTCAGTATGTACATGCTTTATCTCCTAATATTAGCCTGACCTACAATCCGCAAATTTTCGGGATGTATGAATTTAAGAGAGGCAAAATTAAAACACTCAGACACCTTGTTAAGCCAACAATGTCATTGAGTTACAGGCCTGATTTGGGTTATGATGATTCTGATTACTTCATGGAATATCAATATGACTCAACTGGCCGGGAAAAAGAATATAATATTTTTGGTGATGGATTGTACTCTTTGCCAAATGTTGCCGGCCAATATGGATCTGTGAATTTCAGTCTAGGCAATAATATCGAGATGAAGGTGTATGATTCTGCTGATTCTACCGGACAAGCACTTAAGAAAGTTAAAATTCTGGATAATATGAACATTAGTACTTCATATAATCTGTTTGCAGACTCATTGAATTTATCTCCAATAAGGTTGACGGCGAGAACCCGTATTCTTAATAATGTGAATATCAATTTCTCCAGTACTTTTGATCCCTATTCTTGGGTTGAAAGGCAGGATGGAGCTGTTACCCGTGTTTACAAGGTTGATCAATTTGAGATTAACCGGACCGGGATTCCGGCCAGATTGTCAAATGCCAGTTTAAGTTTGGGTTTTGCCTTACCAATGAAATCCAAATCAGGTAAATCCTCCAGCCTTAGCAGTAAATTTTATCAGGAAGATGGAATCGAATATGGTTTGCCCTGGAGCGTAAGATTAGACTATAGCTTCAGATATTCAAAAACAAATCCTTTTGTTGATAGCAAGGTTACTCAAACTCTAAGGTTTACAGGTAAATTTGAGTTCTCTCCAAACTGGAGCTTTAATTATTCTTCAGGTTATGACTTTGTTGCTAAGGAATTGACTTACACTAATTTGCAAATCAGGAGGCATCTGCATTGCTGGAGTATGTCTTTCAACATTATTCCATTTGGTGATAGAAAAAGTTATACATTTCAACTAAATGTCGATTCCAATATGTTTAAAGACGTGAAATACAGAAAAGAAAAGAGTTGGTTCGATAATTCTGATCTTTTCAATTAATATATTGCATCTCAAACTTTAATGATATGAACCGAACATGACAAAAGGAAAACTATTTTGACGCACACGCGGATGATTATTTTTGTTATGTGAGCTACATATGACAATTTAAAATAAATATAAACAGATGAAAACAATCCTATCTACAGACCAAGCTCCTCAGGCAGTAGGTCCTTACAGTCAGGCTGTTGAAGCAAATGGCTTTTTATTTATTTCAGGACAAATTCCTATTAATCCTGCTACTGGTTTAGTTATTGAAGGAGGAATTAGCGATCAGACAGAGCAAGTTATGCTGAATATTGGAGGTATTCTTGATGAGGCGGGTTATGGCTTTAAGGATGTAGTGAAATGTACATGCCTTTTAGATAATATGGATAATTTCAAGGCCATGAATGAGGTTTACAGTCAGTATTTTACCTCTGAGCAGCCTGCTCGTGCAGCTTTTGGTGTAGTTAAACTTCCGCTGGGAGTTATGGTAGAAATTGAGGCGATTGCAGTGAAACCTGATTAACAAAAGAAAAGACCGACTAAAATGCCGGTCTTTTCTTTTATATCATATAAATAAAGCTTACTCAGCACAAACTTCAAAGCTAAGCTCAGCTTTAATGTCTTTGTAGAGTTTAATAGAAACTGTATAAGTGCCAATCTCTTTAATAGCTTCTTCATTAAGACTGATATTTTTACGATCAATCTCAAATCCTTTTTTATTCAGCTCTTCAGCAATCTGAATAGTATTGACAGATCCAAAGATTTTACCTGTTGTAGAAGTTTTAGCGCCAATCTTCAGCTCTACAGCTGAAAGTTTTTTCGCTTTAGCTTCAGCATCAAGGCGAAGTTTCTCTTCTTTATGAGCCTGTTGTCTCAGTTTTTCCTCATGATTTTTTCGCTCAGAAGGAGTTGCTAAAATTGCCATTCCCTTAGGAATCAGGAAGTTTCTTCCATAACCATTTTTGACACTGATGATGTCATCTTGGTGTCCTAGATTCGGAACATCCTTTTTTAAAATAATATCCATTATATTTTTCTCCTTCCTTTACTTCATCAAATCGGTTACATAGGGCAATAAAGCCAGGTGACGTGCGCGTTTAACGGCTGTTCCAATCTTACGCTGATACTTCAAGGAAGTTCCGGTAAGTCTTCTGGGCAAGATTTTACCCTGCTCGTTCAGGAAGCGCTTTAAGAAGCTAGGATCTTTGTAATCAATATACTTGATATTGTTTACACGAAACCTGCAATACTTTTTCCTTTTAATTTCTACTGTTGGCGGTGCCAGGTAGCGAATTTCTGATGGGTTATTTGCCATTATTTTCCTCCACTTTTTCAGTTTTGACTTGGTCAGCCATTTTCTTTCTACGCTTTATAGCGTATTGAATTGCAAATTTATCCATCTTCATTGTCAGGAAGCGGATAATACGTTCATCGCGTCGGAATTCTGTTTCCATACGCTGAATAAGATCACCCTCACATTTGAACTCAATCAAATGATAGAAACCAGTGGATTTCTTCTGGATGGGATAGGCCAGCTTTCGCAGACCCCAGTTGTCCTCATGGACAATCTCTGCACCATTCTCCTTGAGATAGGCTGAGAATTTCTTGACCGCTTCCTTCATCTGGTCTTCAGACAAAACGGGAGTAACAATGAAAACGGTCTCATACTGATTCATCATAATTTATTTATTAATCAATTAAAATAATTGGCCTGCAAAATTAGAAAAATGTTCCGTTTAATCAAAATTACAAATGCTTTTCCCATTTTAGTACCTTTGCTTCTACAAAATTGAAATGCATGGAAAACTTTGTGGTTTCGGCCAGAAAATACAGACCTGATAGTTTTGAAACTGTTGTCGGGCAGCCTTCTATTACGAGAACATTAATTAATGCTATAAAATCCAAGCAGTTAGCACATGCCTACCTATTCTGTGGCCCGCGTGGAGTAGGAAAGACTACTTGTGCAAGGATTTTTGCCAAAACCATTAATTGCCAGAATCTTGGGAGTGATACTGAAGCCTGTGGCGAGTGTGAATCGTGTCAGTCATTTAACCAGAGCAGGTCTTTTACTATCCATGAATTGGATGCAGCATCAAATAATAGTGTTGAAGATATCCGGAATCTTACAGATCAGGTCAGGATTCCTCCGCAAGTAGGAAAATATAGTATATACATAATAGATGAGGTTCACATGCTTTCTTCACAGGCTTTTAATGCCTTCCTGAAAACTCTTGAAGAACCCCCTGCACACGCAATATTTATCCTTGCTACCACTGAAAAACATAAAATAATTCCAACAATACTGTCCAGATGTCAGATTTTCGATTTCAATCGAATAAAAGTCTCTGATATAATGGAACATTTAAAAAAAGTTGCTGGTGAGGAAGGTGTTACGATTGATGCTGCTGCAATGAACATTATTGCTCAGAAAGCAGATGGTTCAATGAGGGATGCCCTGTCGATTTTTGATCAGGTTGTGTCATTTAGCGGTAAAGAAGTAGATTATAAAACTGTTGTGTCGAATTTGAATGTACTTGACTATGACTACTATTTCAAACTTACAGAGGCTTTTCTTACAGGTAACTACAGGCAGACCTTGGTTATCTACAATGAGATACTAAATAATGGTTTTGATTCGCATAATTTAATTAACGGACTGGGTGGGCATTTTAGAAATTTGCTGGTTACTAAAGATCCTGAGACTATTCAACTAATGGAGCTAAGTGGTGAAGTAGCTGATAAGTACCTTGATAGTGCTAAAGTATGTTCAGAAGCATTTATTTTTAAAGCTCTGGATATTATCAATACCTGCGATATTCATTATAAACAAGCTAAAGATTCCCGGCTTTATGTAGAGATTTGTTTGTTGAAGTTATCGACAATATTATATGCACCCTCAATCTCTTCTGCAGCTCCCGCAACTATAGTTGCTCCTGCTCCCGCAACTCCTACTCCTGCTACTGCTCCTGCCACTGCTGTATCAGAAAAAGTATCAGATAAAGTATCAGAACCTGTCCAGCAGGAAAAGGCCCCTGCGCCTTCAAATGGACTTCGGGCAACACCTCGTTTAAGTGACTTCATGAACAAACAACCTGGTTCTGATATCAAAACTCCTGAGATTGTTGATCCGGTGACAGCTAAACCCGGGGATACAGTTCTTCCCTTGAACCAGCAGAACCTGCTTCTCGTATGGAATGATTTCGCTGAGACAATAAAAAAAGAACAACCAAGATTGTATAATACTCTTCTTAGTCAAACACCAGAACTGCTTGATAAGAAAGTTATGGTTAATCTTAATAATCCCCTGCAAGCCAAAGCTCTAAGTAGCATTCATAATGAATTAGAAGGCTATTTAAAAGCCAGAACAGGTGAGAGTAATTTGTTGCTCGAGCCTCTTGTTAGCCAATCTGAACCAGTAGAGAGGAAACTGTATACTCATGATGATAAATATGCTCATTTGAAGAAGCTTAACCCAAATCTGGATTCGTTAAAACAAAACTTGAATCTTGATTTTGATTAGAACAGTTATTATTAATATAATATATGACTGACAAAAGAGCAGTTCATATGATTGGATCGATATTTGATAAAATCCACAAATTAACAGAACAAAATGGCGGTAGTTGATAAATTCCTAAAAGGATTATTCGGAAATAAAGCCGATAAAGATTATAATGAAGCCTTGCCTGTAGTCAATAAGGTGAAAGAGATATATGAGGTATTAACTACCTTGTCTCATGATGACTTTAGAGCGAAATCCGTGGAGCTACGAAAAGAAGTTTTAAATCATTTTGCTAATGAGCAAAATGAAATTGCTGATATTAAGGCTCAGATTGAAGCTGATAAAATCCCTATAAATGAGCGTGATAAAGCTTTTGCAGAGGTAGATAGGCTGGAGCATGAAATCACTGATAAAATTGAGAAGAAGCTAAACGAAGTTCTGCCTCTGGCATTTGCAATTATTAAGGATACCGCCAGAAGGTTCGCTGAAAATGAGGAAATTGAAGTAACTGCCACACAATTCGACAGGGATTTGGCTGCTACACGAGAAGATATCCAAATAAAAAGCGATAAAGCATTTTACCATAATAGCTGGATGGCTGGCGGCACCATGATAAAATGGGATATGGTACATTATGATGTTCAGTTGGTTGGAGGCCTGAGCTTACATCAGGGGAAAATTGCTGAAATGGCCACCGGAGAAGGAAAAACACTCGTTGCAACCTTACCAGTTTTTCTTAACGCCCTTGCAGGCAGAGGAGTTCATATAGTTACCGTGAATAATTATCTCGCAAAAAGAGATGCAGAATGGATGGGTACTTTGTTCGAATTTCATGGTATGTCTGTGGATTGTATCGACAAACATAATCCAAATTCAGAAGCAAGAAGAAAAGCCTATAGAGCAGATATTACTTATGGTACTAATAATGAATATGGATTTGATTATTTGCGTGATAACATGGCCATCGCTCCTGATGATCTTGTGCAAAGAGTTCATAATTACACTATTGTTGATGAAGTAGACTCTGTATTAATTGATGATGCCAGAACCCCACTTATTATTTCGGGACCAGTGCCTAAAGGAGATGATCAGCTGTTTGGAGAGCTCAAACATAGAGTGGTTAGTCTTTATAGCGTACAGAAGAAGCTTGTTACTGAAGTGTTTGCTAAGTCAAAGAAATTGATTGCTGAAGGAAATGAGCAAGAAGGAGGGAAATTATTATTAAGAGCACACAAGGGACTGCCAAAAACTAAAGCTATCATCAAATTCCTGTCAGAAGAGGGAATGAAGACTCTTATTCACAAGACTGAGAATTTCTATATGCAGGAGAATTCAAAGAATATGCATGTTGTGACTGAAGAGCTGTTCTTTGTGATAGATGAAAAGAATAATTCTGTGGAACTGACTGACAAAGGCATAGACCTGATAACAGCTTCCGGAGAAGATCCCGAATTTTTTGTTCTGCCTGATATTGGTTCAGTAATTGCAGATATTGAAAAAAGTAATTTGTCTGATGAAGAGAGACTTAAACAGAAAGACACTCTGATAAGAGACTTTTCCATAAAATCAGAGAGAGTCCATACAATTAATCAGCTATTAAAGGCATACACACTTTTTGAGAACGATGTGGAATATGTTGTAATGGACAATAAGGTCAAGATAGTTGATGAGCAAACCGGCAGGATTATGGAGGGCAGAAGGTACTCCGACGGCTTGCATCAGGCTATTGAAGCTAAAGAAAATGTTAAGGTTGAAGCTGCTACTCAAACTTTTGCAACAATCACTCTGCAGAATTACTTCAGAATGTATAATAAGCTTGCTGGTATGACAGGAACAGCTGAAACAGAAGCAGGTGAATTATGGGATATCTATAAACTGGATGTGGTAGTAACTCCTACTAACAGACCTATTGTCAGAGACGACAGGGAAGATATGGTGTTCAAAACCAAGCGGGAAAAATATAATGCCGTTAGTGATGAAATTGTAACTCTTGTTGATCAGGGCAGGGCAATTCTGGTGGGTACTACTTCTGTTGAGATTTCTGAATTATTAAGCAGAATGCTTAAAATCAAAGGGATACAGCATAATGTCCTGAATGCAAAATTGCACCAGAGAGAAGCTGATATTGTAGCTACTGCTGGTCAACCAGGAGCAGTAACAATTGCTACTAACATGGCGGGTAGAGGAACTGATATTAAACTCCATCCGGATGTGAAGAACGCTGGAGGACTGGCTATCCTTGGTACAGAAAGACATGAATCCAGAAGGGTAGACAGACAGTTACGTGGACGTGCAGGTCGACAGGGAGATCCTGGATCTTCTCAATTCTTTGTCTCTCTTGAAGATGACCTTATGAGATTGTTCGGATCAGATCGTGTTGCGAAACTGATGGATAGAATGGGATTGAAAGATGGTGAGGTTATTCAGCATTCCATGATCAGCAAGTCAATAGAACGTGCCCAAAAGAAAGTTGAAGAAAACAACTTTGGAATTCGTAAACGATTACTCGAATATGATGATGTTATGAATAACCAACGTGAGGTTGTTTATAGTAGACGACGTCATGCTTTGCATGGAGAACGGATCGAGATGGATATTGCAAACATGATGTATGACCTGTGTGAATCACTTGTTGATGAGTATAAGGATTTGCAGGACTATGAAGGTTTTAAGTTAGATATGATTCGTTTCCTTGCAGTTGATTGTCCGGTTAGTGAAGATGAATTCAATGAGCAAAAAGCAGATGAAGTAATTGAAAAGGTATACGCTGAAACTATCAAAAGCTTTGAGCTGAAAAATAAAAATATGGCCGAATCTGCCTGGCCAATTATTAAGGATGTATTTGAAAGAGCTTCTCACCAATATGAGAACATTCTTGTGCCGATAACAGATGGACAAAAAACTCTGCAAATTAATGCCAATCTGAAAAAAGCCTACGACTCAAAGAATCGCGAATTGGTAAAATCCTTTGAGAAATCTACTGTATTAGCAACAAGCGATGAGTCTTGGAAAGAGCACCTGAGGGAAATGGACGATCTGAAACAGTCTGTTCAGAATGCATCCTATGAGCAAAAAGATCCCTTGCTGATTTATAAACTTGAATCATTTGACCTCTTTAAAAACATGATGAACAGAGTGAATAAGGATGTTGTTTCATTATTGATGAAAGGTCATATACCTATTCAGAACTCTGATCAGGTTAGGGAAGGGCAGAGCCGCCAGCGATTGGATACAAGTAACTACAGCGAGAGTAAAACAGATGTTGATGGTTATGGCCCCTCAAACACAACTGGAGAGCAGGCACCACAACGCCCAAAAAGAGTGCAACCAATAAGAGTGGAGAAAAAGGTAGGACGAAATGATCCTTGTCCTTGCGGAAGCGGAAAAAAATATAAACACTGTCACGGCTCCGGAGCCCAAGCCTCAGTCTAATAATTAAGACCCAAGACCTAAGACCCAATTTGACGAAAGACGAAAGACGAAAGACGAAAGACTAAAAACAAAAGACCTAAACTTCACTTACTGCCTTATAAATTTCATCGTACAATCTGTCACTAACAGTAGTAAGAGGTAGCCTTATGTGATTCTGGATAATTCCCTGACAATGCAATGCTGCTTTTACCCCGGCAGGATTGCCTTCCCGGAATATTAAACCAATCAGGTGAATGAGTTTATAGTGAATCTCTCTCGCAACGTCATATTGATTATTAAGAGATTTCCTTACAATTTCACTCATCTCATAGGGCATGCTGTTGGCAATAACTGATATTACTCCTTCAGCCCCAATTGATAATAAAGGAAGTGTTAATCCGTCATCTCCACTTATAAGCATGAAATGGTCTGCCTTTCGACGAATAATATCCATTATGTCATCAAATCTGCCTGAAGCTTCTTTGATTGCAACAATATTGTCAAATTTACTAGCGAGACTAAGAGTTGTTTCAGCTTGAATATGGGATCCTGTTCTGCCCGGAACATTGTAAAGAATAATAGGCACAGGTGAGACATGTGCAACCTCACTGAAGTGTGCAAACAGTCCTGATTGAGTTGGCTTATTGTAATACGGACTAACAGACAGTAAGGCACTAATCCCATCAAAATTTTGCGATTTAATACTGTCAGATACTAACCGAGTGTTGTTACCACCGATGCCTAAAACAATAGGTATGCGATTCTTGTTGATTTTCAAAACGTGGTCCAGAACTATACCTTTCTCTAAATTGCTTAAGACAACAGATTCACCCGTTGTTCCCATAACAACAAGATAGTCTATTCCGCCATTGATCACATGATTGATTAGTCGGGTTAATGAGTCGAGATCAATAGTCAGATCTGAGTTGAAAGGAGTTACCAGTGCGACACCGGCTCCGCGAAGAAATGAAGTATCCATAGGTCTAGAAAAGCGTATTGTGTTGGTAATTAAAGGGTTGCCTGCTGTTTTGATTTAGCTTCTCAATGTATATCAAGAGATTATCTGTGAGAGATTGCAAGTTTGAGTCTTGCGGAATATCAATTCTGAAATCCAAAAATGACAATTCGGGATGGTTGTGCCCGGCAATCATTCTGGCCCTCGTTTGTAAAAGTATAATGTCAATATCAAACACAGGATTAAGAGTGAGCCTGAAAAGAATGTCGAACGGCTGACTTAAGAATTGAAAAACTACAGTCTTTTTTGGAAGGCCCCAAAAATTATGGTCCTCCGGACAAATCACAAATACCTGAGCACCCTGAAATAGCTTTTCATAATCATACAGGTTAATATCAGCTCTGGCTTCTGGAATATAAAGGAGCAGCTTGTATTTACAACCATCCCTTTTAATTTTGTTGTAAAAATCAATACTTGCTTGTTTATTAGATGGAGTTCTCAAGTCGATAAGCAGGCCGATACTAGATGCCTTGATCAATGGCAAGAATGCTTTATTGATTTCATCTTTCTGATGCTTTCGTAAATGCTTCCTAAGGAACAGGTTTTGCTGAATTGATTCACGTATACTCACTATACAAACTTATAAATTTTTACCTTCCAATTTCTCAAGAAACTCATCTTCTGTCAATATCCTGACACCCAGGCTAATTGCCTTTTCTAATTTGCTTGGACCCATATTTTCGCCAGCTACAAGATAAGATGTATTCTTTGAGATAGAGCTGATGTTTTTTCCGCTATGCTCTTCGATGAGCTGCTTAATCTCATTCCTGCTTAAACTTTTAAATACACCTGAAACAACAATGCTTTTTCCTTTTAGAATTCCGGATAGGAGCATATTGCTTAAGCCGGAAGACATTTGAAGATTATTTGCTGAAAGACGCTGAATAATTTCAAGATTCTCAGCATTGGAAATATGAATAAGAAAACTATCAGCAATCTTTTCACCAACCTCTTCAATTTCAAGAAGCATCTCTTTGTTGCTATTTAGCAGTCCTTCCATTGAGTTAGCTGCCCGAGCCATTTTCTTAGCAACAGTTTCTCCAATAAAACGAATACCTAAAGCAAAAAGTACTCTGTGAAACGGAACGTTCTTAGATTCCTGAATCGAATTCAGTAAATGAGATATCGATTTTTCTCTTAGTCCGGGTAAACCAACCAGATCCTCTTCCTTGAGAGAGTACAAATCTGCAACGTCTTTGATTAATCCTTTCTGAAATAACAGGTCAACCGTTTCTGTTCCAAGTCCATCAATATTCATTGCTTTTCTTGAAACAAAATGCTCAATGCGTCCTTTTATTTGTGGCGGACAATGGCTGGTATTAGGACAGTAATGCTTGGCTTTTCCGGATATTTTAACCAGTTTTGTTTGGCACTCAGGACAGAAGTTGACAAATTGAACCTGCATAGCAATAATGGGGCGGTTTTCTTTTTTCACATCAACAATCTTCGGAATAATCTCACCTCCCTTTTCTATAAGCACAGTATCTCCAAGGTACAAATCCAATTGTTTGATTTGGTCCTCATTGTGAATTGATGCCCTCTTGACAGTTGTTCCAGCTAGTAATACTGCTTGCAGGTTAGCCACAGGAGTAACTGCTCCGGTACGACCTACTTGAAAATCAACAGATTCAAGTATGGTCTCAGCCTGGTCAGCAGGGAATTTATAAGAAATTGCCCATCTCGGTGATTTAGCTGTAAATCCAAGCTCATCCTGAATAATAGTTTCGTTTACTTTGATCACTATTCCATCAATATCGAAAGGTAGCTTTCCTTTTTCTGATTGCCAATAATCAATGAATTCATAAACTTCCTCAATATTTTTAGCCAGAACCATATGTTCAGCTACCTTAAATCCCCAATCTTTTGCCAGACCGAGGTTCTCAAGATGCGTATTTGCAGGTAAATTATCCCCGGCAAGAAGATATAGGTAACAATCAAGAGGTCGTTTAGCAACCTCTTTGGAGTCAAGCATCTTGATTGTTCCTGACGCAGAGTTCCTGGGATTGGCAAAAGCAATTTCTCCTTTTGCAATGCGCTCCTGATTCATTTTTTCAAAACCATCCCGGGGCATTAGAATCTCGCCACGAATCTCAAAATATTCGGGTATCCCATCTTCCTGAATGACTAGAGGTATGCTTTTAATGGTTTTGACATTATTTGTCACGTCATCGCCTCTTGCCCCATCACCCCTGGTGGTGGCATAAGCCAGCCTTCCCTTTTGATAAGTTAAACTAATCGCTACTCCATCAAACTTCAGCTCGCAAACATAAGTGAATTGACTTTCAGTAAGTTTTCTGATTCGTGCATCAAACTCAGCTAATTCATCTTTAGAGTATGTATTGCCTAATGATAACATCGCAAATTTGTGATCACGTTGTACAAATTCCTGCGACATATCATTTCCAACCCGCTGACTAGGCGACAATGCATCATAATATTCAGGATAATCTGATTCAAGTGCTTCCAGCTTCTTCATCAGGTGGTCAAACTCCTGATCAGAAATAACCGGCTCATTCAGAACATAATACCGGTGATTATGCTGGTTTATTATTTCTCTTAACCTACTTATTCTGGATGTAGCTTCTTCCATTATTATACAAATATCATATATGGCTAAAATTACAAATACATTTTAATAACATCCTCTATTCATTTTTATCTATTTTTGTGAGTTATGAAACAACTGTTGTGGAAAAAACTTTTATTGGCATTCAGCCTTCTTTGTGTCTCAGTATTAATTCAGGCGCAGGTACAAAAGGCTGGTGTTCCCTGGACTGTTAAAAATAATTACCGGATAAAGGCTTATTCTACAATTAATATTGCTGCCGCACCTTCAGATTGGGAGCAATTACAACAGGCTGAGGAACCAGGAATGAAACCTTACCTGTTTGCATGGCCTGTAGATACATTGATTATAGTGGCTGAACCTGGAAATAGAATCTTTCAGGATGATGAAATAGAAGTTTTCCAGTTAAGCATACGTACCGACTTAGCTTATTCGATAAATTTGATTTTTGATTCTTACAAGCTTCCTGAAGGAGCTGAATTGTACTTGTATGATCCCGATCGTGAAGTTACATGGGGTGCTTATACCAGTCAGAATAACAAAAATAGTGGAAAACTGGCCACTAGTCCTATACCCGGAAATGAAATTATTGTTGAGATGGTTGTTAATAAGACATTAAAGAACTTTGACCCCTTATTAACCATTGGGAAAATCTCACTGGGTATGAAAGATGCTTTTGGATTTAAAAGTGGCCGCTTTGGAAGATCAGGAGATTGTAATGTTGATATTAATTGTCCATCCGGGGCAGAGTGGCAGGTGCTTAAGAGATCAGTATGCAAATTCATTCGGGGTGGAACCTGGATTTGTTCCGGAGCTCTTATTAACAATACTGCAAATGATGGAAGGGCTCTGCTGCTAACAGCAAACCATTGTATAGGAACCAGCACACATGCAAGTACCTCAGTTTTTTATTTCAATTATGAAAGTCCTGAGTGCTATGGTGAAGACGGACGTTTAGATCAGTCCATTTCTGCATCTGTTTTATTGTCAACAACAAATAAGCTGGATTTTGCATTAGTTGAACTAAGCATTGCTCCTCCGGAAAGTTATAAGCCATATTATGCCGGATGGGACAGGACTCCGGTTTTATTCTATGATACTGTAACTTGCATTCACCATCCTGCAGGAGATGTTAAAAAGATTTCTATCGCAAACAGACGCGTGGCTACCGGTGACTTTGGTAGCGGATTTGACGAAAATACTCACTGGAAAATCTCACAATGGGATGTCGGAACTACAGAAGGTGGTTCTTCCGGATCCCCTTTATTTAGCAAGGATTTTAGGATTATTGGAGATCTGACAGGTGGAGATGCTTCCTGTAGTTACAATTTCAATGATTATTTTCAAAAATTATGGGTCTCATGGGACTGTTACCCTGATCATGATGATCAATTGAGGTTCTGGTTAGACCCTGAAGGAGAGAATCCCTTAATCTGGAATGGATTTGATCCATTCTCTGAGGGAAAGCCATTAGCTAATTTTAAATATTTGCCCGAAAAACCAAAAGCAGGCCAATATATTCGTTTACAAGATATTTCGTCAGGATCACCTTTATTCTGGGAATGGACTTTTGAGAATGGAGTTCCAGCAAGTTCATCAGACAAAAACCCACTGGTTTTATTTGAAGATTCTGGTTATAAGCAAATTGTTTTGGTTGTGAGCAACGATTTAGGAACAGATACTATTCGTCAAACTATCCAGCTTGAAGACAGGATTGATATTTTTACCAGTCAACGCAGGCTTGTTAAAGGGGCTGAAGTAGAAATCAAACCATATATAACTGGTGAGTATTATGATTTGGAATGGGAGATACAGGATGGGATTCAGACATATAAAATGCATCAGTCTGTTGTCAATCAGGTATTTGAGCAAAACGGAATGAATAGCCTGCGACTAACTGCATTTTATGAGAATGAAACCTTGTCTCTCCATCATCAAAATATTTTCAAAATTATACCAGAAGAGCTGATTTTTGCAGGAGAAATTAGAAGTGTTTACTCTCAATTAGAGCCTTTAGGGGTATTCAGTCTTGGAAATAATGGGGTAATTCCGGGGATCAACAGCCTTGGATATGATGCCTATGCAAACAGATTTAGGAGAAACTCTGATACCTCTGCTATCATAAGTGGCGTTGTAGTGAATATCCTTGAATTGGAATATTCAGATCCCGGAGTATACCTGAAGGCTGGAATTTGGGATCCTGATTGGAATCTTCTTAGAGAGGATTCAATATTGCTAAATCCAAAAACAATGCCTTTCAGCGCTACCGTCTGGTTTAACCAGACAGTGGGAATGGATACACTTGTTTACGCTGGAATAATACTTCCAAAACGTGATGATTTAGTTTTTTCAATTGGGATGACAATGACCAGGAATGAGTACGGTGCAAATGATGCCTGGGGACGAAGAACTGATAGCTGGAGCCCATTAAACCAGGCTGTTGGATTAAACTCAGCTTTGGGTATACAGCTTGAAGCATCGAATCTTTATGAGGATCTTGGTAGTCAGATTAAGGTTCTTACAAATGAAAATGCGGGACATCTGACTATGGATCTGGGGAATTTAGTTTATGATAATTACATTCTTGATATCTATAATATGCAAGGACAACAAATGACATCATCTACCCAGCATTCGGGCAGCATTCTTGATGTCAGTTTTAATATTCCGGTTTCCGGAATTTACCTGATCCAGTTGAAACTTGACTACATGAGATTCACAAAGAAAATTATTCTTATTCGCGACTAGTTTTTTTCTTTATTCAAATATCCGAAATATTCTTTAACCTGACTGACTGCCAGGTCTTTGGCGATGATACGCTTGTCGCTGTCAAGGATATAAAGTAATGGAGTAGACCAAGCCTGGTAATTCTCTAAGATACCTCTGATATTTACAGGTGAATACAGGTTGATCCAACTCAATTCATGTTCTGCAATGAAAGTATTCCATGATTCAAGATCGTGGCGTGTATTGATAGCAAATACTTCAGCTCCAAGCGATTTCAGATACTCATAATCTTTGTGCAACTCTGGTGTAGCTGTTTTACAATGTCCACAATCAGGTTCCCAGAAATACAGGACTATCCATTTGCTGGAAGATTCGGTAGGATCAACTGGCTGTCCTTCCGGCGTCTCAAGCCCTTTTAGTCCGGGGGCAGCACTTCCAATCAAAAGAGGCTTTAATTCCTTGACACGATTAGCGATATGTTTCAGATTGTCCTCATCTATCCAGTCAGCTTTTCCTGATAAATAATACTTCTCAGCTAAGTGTACATAAACAGCATCAGTTCCCATTATCTTGGGATCAGAGTAAAAATTAAGAAGAAATTGTAAAGTATACCTGAAAACTTCTGGTGAGGTACTTGTCTTATCTAAAACCAGATCTGCATAATAGGCCAGAGAATCAGGTTGAGGAGGGGCAACCTTAGTGAAAAACTGGTTCAGTTTATTAAAGACTACTGGCGTTCGTAGCAGGTTGGGATCGCTTAAATCAGTATTTTCGAAAAAGTGCTTCTTGTAATAATGATATTGAGCTAGTTGGTTATTTTTGAATTCTTTCTCCTGCAAAAGATCTTCAGGAATACTGAAAGGTTTTAAACTTATTAAAAACTTGCCTACCAGACTTTCTCCAGCAGATTGCAGAGTGGTATCCCAAACAATTTGCATTGCTTCGGTATTCCGGTATTTTGCGCTGGCTCTGTGCCAGTCAAAGAATAATTGATTAAATCTATTACCTACAGACTCGTTATTCTCAATAAAACTCCCGGCTATTGTCTTAACAGTAAAATGCTGATTGTCTTCAATGAAAAAATCAAAAAAACTTTTGTCTGGAAAGACCACCTGATACATGCCATGCAATAATTGCTCTTTTCCGGTGAATGAACCAGTCCCCCTTGAATCTAATCGCATTGTGTCATCTGTGAAAAACTTGTCGCCATATCGGTGCGCAAGGATCAAAGTTGTATCTCCAATCCCCTGAATTTCTAGCTGAATAGAGTAACCAGAATCTTTAACCTGACCCTTTAATACGGTAAGTCCTGAAATCAGAGCTAATACCAAAAAGTAATGTTTAACGTTCATGATGGACAAAGATATGTATTCATTATCTTTGAGTGATATATGAATTATGATTTCTGTACTGATTCCTTTATTTCAGGTAAATGCTGACTCTCTGATCAACTCATTGATTGAGCAATTATCTTCAATTTCTACGCCTTATGAGATTCTTATTGGCGATGACTCCCCTTATCCGGTAACAAATACAATTATAGATAGTTGGAAGCATCAGCATATCAGGTATTTCCATAATAAATATAGTCTGGGACGTTCAGCTAATAGAAATATGCTTGCCGACAATGCAGTTTATGAGAATTTGATTTTTATTGATTGTGATGCATTGGTTTATGACTCTGTATTCATAATGAATTATATCAAGGAAATTGATGGAGAATCTGTTTTGTGCGGAGGAACTGCATATCAGAATAGAAAACCTGATAATAAGGAACAAATTCTTAGGTGGACATACGGTAGTAAAAGGGAGGTGCATTCTTCAATTGCCAGAAACAGAAATCCTTATAATAGTTTTAGCAGCTTTAATTTTTGTATGCCTGCACGAATCTTTAGAGAAATTAGATTTGATGAAAGGATTAAAGACTACGGACATGAGGATACCTATTTTGGGTTTGAACTAAAAGAACGGTCTGTGTTTGTAAGGCATCTGGAAAATCCTTTAATCCACAATGGACTGGAGTCAACTGATGTATTTCTGGAAAAAACCAAAAGAAGTATTGAAGGCCTCCTGTCTCTTTCAAAGCGAAATGCTGTTCCTGAAGGATTTCTTGAAAATAACACTCTGTGGAGAGCGTCTGATAGGATGAAAAAATCAGGACTAAATACTTTGCTGAAGGCAATATTTCCATTCCTTGAGAGATATGTTGTCGTATTCCTGAGGTCGCAAAATCCCAGCATGTTCTTATTCGATTTGTATAAATTGGCTTATTTAAGCAGGATTCAGGACTGAGATTGTTATCTTTGCCGACTGAAAAATACATCCCATGATCAGGTTGGAAGAACGCATAAGAATAGCTGCTGCTGAGGCAATTATAGAATTGTATGAGACTGAAGTAAATTCTAATAATATTCAGGTACAAGGAACAAGGAAGGATCTGACCGGAGATTTTACAATAGTTGTCTTTCCCTTATTGAAAATTTCAAAAAAGAACCCGGTTGTTACCGGCGAAGAAATCGGACGAAAACTTCTTGAGAAAATTAATGATATTGATTCTTTTGAAGTGGTCAAAGGTTTCCTGAATCTTATTCTGAAAACAGACTTTTGGATAAATCACCTGAATACTATCCTTACATGCAATAAATATGGGCAGAAAGAAGCAAATGAGGATGCACAGCTGGTAATGGTAGAGTATTCCTCTCCAAATACTAACAAACCTTTACACCTTGGGCATATCAGGAATAATCTTCTCGGCTTCTCCGTATCGCAACTGTTGAAAGCTAACGGCAAAAGAGTGGAAATGGTCAACTTGGTTAATGACAGGGGAATCCATATTTGTAAGTCTATGCTTGCCTGGCAGAAATGGGGCAAAGGTGCAAGCCCTGAGTCAACAGGAAAAAAAGGAGATCGTTTGGTAGGTGATTATTATGTGTTGTTTGAGAAGGCATTGCAAAAAGAAATAGGAGAAATGATTGAAAAGGGTGCAGATAAAGAAGCTGCAGTCAAAAATGCACCTCTTTTGCTTGAAGCCCAGGAAATGTTGAGAGAGTGGGAGGCTGGAAATGACGAGGTAATCAAGCTTTGGAGAAAGATGAATGCCTGGGTGTATGAAGGTTTTGATAAGACTTATGCGGATCTGGGAGTATGGTTTGATAAAACATACTATGAATCAGAAACATATCAGCTGGGGAAAAACCTTGTGGATAAAGGATTGAAGGATAGTATTCTTTTTCAAAAGGAAGATGGCTCGGTTTGGGCTGATCTGACTGATGACGGATTGGATGAAAAACTTCTTCTCAGATCTGATGGTACAAGTGTTTATATGACACAGGATTTGGGCACTGCTCACCAAAGATTTGCTGACTCTGAGTTTTCAAATCATGTTTATGTTGTTGGCAATGAGCAGATTTATCACTTTAAGGTATTATCAATAATACTTAAAAAACTTGGATATGAATGGGCAGATCGCTTATTCCATTTATCCTATGGCATGGTGGAATTGCCTGAAGGAAAAATGAAATCACGTGAGGGTAAAGTTGTTGATGCCGATGACCTGATTCGTGAAATGGTAGATTCAGCTGCTGAAGTCTCAAATGAATTAGGCAAACTGGACGGTTTTCCTGATCTTGAAAAGAGAAAAATCTATAGCCAGATTGCCTTAGGGGCCCTTAAGTACTTTATTTTAAAAGTTGATCCTATCAAAACAATGCTTTTTAATCCTAAAGAATCTATTGATTTTAATGGAAATACCGGACCATTTATTCAATATACATTTGTCAGGATTAAAAGTGTGCTAAGAAAAGCATATGAGCAGGGAATGGTGATACCAGAGCAGGTTGATCCGCGAACCGAGGTGAGTGAGAAAGAAATTGCACTGATTAGGAAACTTTATGAATACCCTGATCTGCTAGATGAGGCTGGACTCCTTTATAGTCCGGCATTAGTTGCTAATTATCTGTACGATCTGGTGAAAGAATATAACCATTTTTATCAGTATCATCAGATTATCAAGGAAGAAGATTCTTTAAAAAGGGATTTTCGCCTGGCCTTATCAAATTTTGTAGCGAATAATATTGAAGACGGTATGAATATTTTAGGCATTGAAATGCCGGAAAGAATGTAACAATATTGCCAAATTATGTTTGAAAATTTATCAGAACGACTAGACAAATCCTTCAAACTGCTGAAAGGGCAGGGAAGAATTACCGAAATAAACGTTGCCGAAACACTGAAAGATGTCAGACGAGCTCTTCTTGATGCTGACGTGAACTTCAAAATTGCTAAGGACTTTACCAATAGGGTTAAGGAAATAGCACTTGGCGAAAATGTGCTGACCGCAATAAAGCCAAGTCAGATGATGGTCAAGATTGTTCATGATGAACTGGCCAAACTGATGGGTAGCCACATGGAAGATATTAATCTAAAAGGCAATCCTACTGTCATCCTGATCGCAGGTTTACAAGGATCTGGTAAAACGACTTTCGCTGGTAAATTGGGGAATTACCTAAAAACCAAAAAGGGAAAGCTGCCACTTTTGGTGGCTGGTGACGTTTACAGACCTGCTGCGATTGACCAGCTTAAGATATTGGGTGAGCAGATTGGTATCCCGGTGTATACTGAGGAAGACAGTAAGAATCCTGTTAAAATTGCCAAGCATGCCATAAAGCATGCCAAACAGAATGGCTTAGATCTGGTCATTGTGGATACAGCCGGACGATTGGCGATTGATGAAGAGATGATGAAGGAAATTACTGCTGTTAAAAATGAGATTAACCCGCATGAAATCTTGTTTGTAGTAGACTCCATGACAGGTCAGGATGCAGTTAATACAGCAAAGGAATTCAACGAACAGCTTGACTTCGATGGAGTTGTATTGACAAAGCTTGACGGTGATACCAGGGGAGGTGCTGCCTTATCTATTCGTTCAGTTGTTAATAAGCCCATTAAATTCGTGGGTACAGGAGAAAAGATGGATGCTTTTGATATTTTCCATCCTGATCGTATGGCTGATCGGATATTAGGAATGGGAGATATTGTTACTCTTGTTGAAAAAGCCCAGGAGCAATTTGATGAAGATGAAGCCATTCGCTTAAAACGAAAACTGGCGAAAAACCAGTTCAACTTTAATGACTTCCTGAAACAAATAAACCAGATCAAGAAGATGGGGAATCTGAAAGATCTTGCGAGTATGATTCCAGGTGTTGGAAAAGCTATGAAAAATATGGATATGGATGATGATGCCTTTAAGGGAATTGAGGCAATCATATTCTCTATGACTAATGAAGAAAGAGAAAGTCCTGCCCTTATAAACGGAAGCCGTAGAAAAAGAATAGCAGCTGGTAGCGGCAGTTCAGTAGCTGAGGTGAATCGTCTGATTAAGCAATTCGATGAAACCAGAAAGATGATGAGATTGATGACTCAGGGTAAAAATGTCGGCAAGATGATGAATAATATGCCGGGAATGAGACGTTAAAATAATATACAATGATCATAATTGACGGTAAAAAAATAGCTGCGGATATCCGTTCAGAAATTCGAACCCAAATTGAGAATAAACTGCAGCAAGGAGGAAAGATACCTCACTTGGCTGCCATACTGGTGGGCGATGATGGGGCTAGTGAGACATATGTTAAGCTTAAAATGAAGGCTTGCGCAGAAGTGGGAATGAAATCCTCACTAATTAGAAAGTCTGTAGATATTACTGAGGATGAACTATTGGACGAGGTTCGTGCACTTAATGATAATCAGGATATCGATGGATTCATCGTACAAGTTCCATTACCCGGACATATATCTGAGCAAAAAATTATTGAGGCTATCGATCCTGCTAAAGATGTTGATGGATTTCACCCGGTTAATGTTGGCCGAATGGTTCAGGGAATAGAATCCTTTACTCCAGCTACACCTACAGGAATAATGGAACTTATTTCCAGATATAAAATTGAAACATCCGGTAAATCATGTGTGATTATCGGCAGAAGCAATATCGTTGGAACTCCAATGGCATTGATGCTATCAAGAAAGGGGTATCCAGGTGATTGTACTGTTACGATTTGTCATTCTAAAACCAGGAATCTATCAGAAATCACAAGACAGGCAGATATTCTAATTCCTGCTCTTGGTCGTCCTGGGTTTCTGACTGCTGACATGGTTAAAGAAGGAGCCGTTATTATTGATGTGGGAACAACACGTGTTCCAAGCACAGAAACAAAATCTGGTTTCAGGCTCAAAGGAGATGTTGCATTTGAGGAAGTAGCTCCCAAATGTTCATATATCACCCCGGTTCCGGGGGGCGTTGGTCCAATGACCATTGCATCACTAATAAAAAATACTTTACAAGCCTCTTTCGGAAAGTGAAAAGAAAGAATACTCAACTGAATTCTAGTCTGGTCCATTTCTCGCAATGGAAAAGGAAGGGCTATTCCTTATTTCAGGTGATAGGTAAAGTTGTTAAAATTGGAGTTTTAGTAATTACCTACCTCACTGTAGCAGAGACTGCTGAAGCACAAAAGGAATTACGAAGAACCCAAAGTACCAATGATACCGATGTTACTTTGGAGGAAGTTGAGGTGAAGGGCCAGAGAATTAGTACCAGCCTGTCAGAAATGGTAAGATTGATTACAGTTATCACTCAAAAAGAAATTGCCCGATCGCCTTACTCCTCTATTCAGGATTATCTCGATCAGGAACTATCAATTGACATCAGGCAGCGTGGCCCTCATGGTGTGCAAACAGACATCTCTATTAAAGGCAGTACTTATGAGCAAGTGCTAATCCTTATTAATGGAATCCCTTTTAACGATCCGCAGACCGGCCATTTTAATGGAGACATTCCAGTGCCTCTCCAGGCTGTTCAAAGAATAGAAATTATTGATGGTGGCGCATCCAGGTGGCTGGGTCCTAATGCATTTGCAGGAGCTATCAATATCATTACTAAAACTGAATCGCAAGAAATACTTAAAGTACAATTGCAGGCCGGACAAAATAAACTTTTTAGCGGTGAGGGCTTAGCTAGTTTATCGACAAAGGGACGGGAACATCTCATCTCAGGATCCTATACTCAAACGGAAGGCTACATTAACAATACCGATCTGAAAGCCTGGAAAGGATATTATTCAGGACAATTTAAGAAAGATCAATTTCTGATTTCAGGACAGGCAGGTGTTGGAAGCAAAAAGTTTGGTGCTCAGGCTTTTTATACCCCGGTTTACCCCAATCAATATGAAGAAGTTGGTAGCAGCTTTGCCTCATTAGGATGGAAGAGGAAAGGCAAATACAATGTTAGCCAGGACGCTTATTTGAAATTCCATATGGATGAATTTCATCTGTTCAGAGAGAATGGACCGTCGTGGTATTCAGGTCCAAACCAACATTTGACCAGAGTGACAGGACTCGTAAATAATCTATGGTGGAATAACACATTAGGTCGTTCAGCTATCGGGCTTGATTATCGTAATGAAGCCATCTGGAGTTCAGTATTAGGCCTTCCGGATGATAATGGTAAAAGAATTCCTGGAAACTGCGATCATAAATACAGCCATTCGGCAATGAGACAATCACTTAGCTTGTATGTCGAACATTCATGGAAAGCTAACAGACTGAGTATCGTGGCAGGCTTACTCGGCCAAATAAATCTTAATGATTCAACCGGATTCAGTCTTTTTCCTGGTTTCGATATAAAATACAGAACAGGTAATTATTCTCACATGTTTTCATCAATAAACAAATCCTTAAGAACCCCAACATTTACTGAACTGTATTATTCAAGTCCTACCAATCAAGGGAATCCACTGCTAAAACCAGAAAGTGCCTGGTCCTTACAAATTGGTTATAGATTTTTCAAAACTGCTACTAGCTTTACTACGAATATTTATAGCAGTGTCAGCAAGAATAATATTGATTGGTCAAAGACACCCGGAGAAGAAAAGTGGACTAGTCGCAACATAAATGAATTATTCCAGATGGGGATCGAATTGAAGGGAATTGTAAAACCAATTACTGCCGGAAGGTTTGAAAAGCTCAAAATAAAATTTGGCTATCGGTACGGATATGTATCGAAATCTTCTGGAGACTATGATTCGCGGTATGTATTGGATTATTTGCAGCATAAAGTAGTGCTTTCTTGCTTTTTTCCTGTTAGTGATAATCTTGCAATAAGCATTCTGGCAAACTATCAGGATAGAGCCGGTTATTACACAGATTGGGATAAGGACGTATGGATCAAAGGCATGCTGATAAGCGAGTCCGTCCTTATCCCAATCTG
>JAYEFL010000319.1:0-1944 GCA_034658635.1 Bacteroidota bacterium
TGGAGGTCGCGTCAGAAGATTATGGGTATGGGCCTATAATACGCCTTTTGGAGGCAAGAGTTTTTCTATAAGATTCTAAGCACTTCAGTGACAGCCCCCGCATTTCACCGGGGTTATTACTTTCCGGGTAGGGAGATCACCCTCCCAGAGCCCCCACAGATCCGTACGAGCGCAATTAACGCATATGGTTCCTCAGGTTATTCCTTTGACAGGAGCCTCAAAAGCGGTGGATTGAATCTTCTGGAAGTAAAGTAAATCTGACACTGTCTAATTGTCCAATTTTCTACTGGCGGTAATCCTTTTCAAAATACGGCGTAAAGTGGTTCAGTTTGAAAGCCCGTTGACACTTGGTTGCCGTGGTTAATGCAATGCACCAACTTTCATCAAATTGATACAAGAGGGAGCATCGCGTGAGAATAGCTTTTCAGTAGAGTATTGACTTCCTTAGAACTCTTACATTCGATACACGCATCCCGGTTTTTCCCTGTTTTTGGATCCAAAAAATCCATTCCAGGATCAATTTTAAGGACTATCTGATCGGTTAATATAAACCTGGCATGGGGGAGGCAATTCGCCAAACCTGGGTGCTGATAAAATTGGACCGCAATTGGCATATTTGAGATTCTACCTTTCTTAAGGGCAGTAAGCTCCGCTGCCATATATTGATCGGTAAAGCCATCCGGCTTCTCACAATGGAAAAGAAGACTGCAATTATCTGGATCAATAAGAATTCTCTCTAACCATCGAAGCATGATCTTAACGTTATATTTATAATTGTCCGCGAACATCTTCCCAAATAGCCTATCGCAAATCTCAATCCGAGTAGAAAAGCGCAATGCCTTCTTTAAACATTGGTCCCAAAAATCCTCTTCCTCAAGATTGCCATTTTTAATTATGAGGCCATCAGAAGCAAGTTTCGACCGCCGGATTTCGAAATCAGTATTTTGATAAGTCGCTAAGGAGGCTATTTCAACACCTGCAGGAATCTCCAATTCATCATCTATTTCCTCAACCAACAGAAGATCAAGAAAAGTGCCTGCTGCCTGCTCCAACGCACACGTAAAATCATTTTTGATTCCTGAATGGTCAGGGATGAGGCAATAGATGAAATGATTCCGTTTCATTAAGGTCTTCAGCAGAGCTTTAATGATCTTTCGATCAAAGCTGTCTGGCAGTCTATTGACTTGGATCTTGATGGATTCTTGGATTCTATAATCTTCAAATTCTGCGATAAAGCAATTCTGTAAAAAGCCTCTGACAGTGCCAATAAACGTTTGCATGGCGTATTTATGCTGGAGATTTTCTGTGGATAGCACATTTGGATCCATGTACACGTAGAAAATCATTCCTTAAAAAAGCTCCTCAAAATCTTCTTCAAAAAAGCCGCCAGGGCACTGATCTATAAGTCTGCCCTGCTCATCGATCCTCAATTCCTGAATGGTCGATCCGGCTTGGGTTACATCTACAAAAAGAAGGGCCACGTTTTCTGGTGTTATCGCTGGTGTTTTTTCATTTTTATCTCGTGTCGTTTCTCTGATTCGTTTTAATATACGCAGGATGAGATGCTCGCTATGGGTTTCGATAATGAAAGTGTTATTACGCTCACCCAGGGCTGATTCAATAAAAACGTCACCCAGCTCTGCTTGGAGTGCAGGATGCAAATGTATTTCAGGCTGTTCTATGGCGATGATTTTATTGGATGAAGCATAAGCTGTAACCAAAACAGGGAGAACCTGGCTGATACCAATGCCAACATCGCGATGGCTGACCTGAGTATTGGTCCTTTTGTCAAACAAGACAAGTTCTTGAATATCAGATAACAACGGTTCAAATTCCTTTAGCTTTTCAGGTATTTCGTCAATCCTCTCCTCGAGTTCTCCAAATAAATCCATTGCCCCGTCATCATCGGCCAATTCTAAATGAACATCATTTATTATTCTGTTA
>JAYEFL010000320.1:0-27639 GCA_034658635.1 Bacteroidota bacterium
ACAGATGCAAATGGTGATTACGGCTTTACTAACCTTGAGCCAGATGATTACGTTATTGGAATTACAGCTCCAACTGGATATGATATTGCACTGCAGGATCAGGGAGCAGATGATGCTATAGATAGTGACCCAGATGCAACGACCGGCAAAACTGCAACAATAACAATCTCTGAGGGTGAGGATGATGTAGACGAAGATTGTGGTTTGGTAGGAACCGGAACAGTTACTTGTTTTGTGTGGGAAGATGATAATGGAGATGGTGATCAGGACGGAGGCGAAGTTGGAATAGATGGAGCTACCGTTGAATTGTATGACGATTCTGAAACCACTGTTTTCAAGAGTGGTAATACTGCAGGCGGAGGAAATTTGACATTTAGTAATGTTAATCCAGGGGATTTTAAGCTAAAATTCACGAAGCCGGCAACTTATGATAATTATACCGGTAAAGATCAGGGCGGAGATGACAATATTGACAGTGATGCTGATGAATCAACCGGGTTTACCGATGCATTCACTTTGCCTGCAGGAGGATCAAAAACTGATCTTGGCTGTGGTGCACATAAAAATATTTCCATCAGTGGTAAAGTTTGGGTAGATGATAACTCAAACGGAGAAGAAGATGGTGTTGAGGCAGGTGAAGACGGAGTTGATGTTGAACTATATTTAGATGGTGCCGGAGCTCCCGATGAGACTATTACCACACCTGCAGGCGGAGCCTATAACTTTGCCGGTAAAAAGCCTGGTACTCACAAAATTAAGTTCAAAAAGAAAGATGCCGATCATAGCTTTAGTCCAAAAGATCAGGGCGGAGATGATACAAAAGATAGTGATGCTGATCAAAGTACCGGCGATACAGATGATATTACATTAGGATCCGGACAAAGCAAGAACAATGTAAATTGCGGTCAGATGCGTCCCTTAGATATTGAAGTGAATAAAGTTGTTGATAATGCAACTCCTAATCCTTCTGACCCTATAGTATTTACTATTACTGTTACCAATAATTCAGGAACTCAGACTGCAACTAATCTTGTTGTGGCTGATGTGCTTAATACAACCGCTTTTACATATGACGCAGGTACGAGTTCTGTGTCACAGGGTTCATGGCCTGCTACTGCAGGACCTTGGGATATTGGAACACTTGCCCCTGGCGCAACTGCTACAATGAATTTGGGAGCAACATTTAACTCTAATGGTGATAATACTGCTTCATTCAGCTCGCAGGATCAGACAGAAACAAATGCTTCCAACAATTCTGAAACAGCATCAGTAACTGATGGCTCTTCCGGTGGTGGAGGTGGTGGAATTGAAAGTGATGGTAGTATGTCTGAGCAGATAGCTATTCGAGACTTCATACGCTTTAAGAACAATACAGGAGAAGTTTATGATAATCCGGAAAAACTGATGGAATATCGTGAACATGATGTTAAGTCTGGTTTATTAGTACCTGCTTCAAAACTTAAAACTACCAATTCCGGAATTCTGGATTTCATTCCGGAACAAGGACCAGTTAATACAAAGGCTCATATAGTAACTCCCGAGGATTTGCTTTATCTGTCAAATGCTGAAGAAGTTTTCTCAGTAGATTATTTCGAAGAGGATGATACCAGATTAGCAGCTCTGATGGCTATGACTACACCTCCGGGTGAGGTTTATAATCACACTAAAATGATCTGTGACCGTCTGACTGGCGGTAGCCTGGAGATGCTTCGTTTTAAGGATATCAAAGACCATCCATTCATTATGGGCTTGATAAAACAGCCAGGAGGTGAGGCTGACTACTTTATCAGCTTTGTTGTGTATGAAGAAAATGGGAAGTGGGTGGTTGACAATCAATGGTCAAAAGAATGGTATACTCCTGCAGAAGATAAGCAGGTATTTAACTTCCAGATATGGTCAGTGTCACCACAGATGACTATTGATCTCGGAAATGAGGTTTTAACCCGCTTCCAGAACGACAATCATTTGTCATTTAAGAATGATGGCAGTCAGCAAATCCCTGACGTTTATGTTAAGAGTGGATCATACAATAATGGAAAATTATTCCTGACTATTCAAAATAGAGTTAAAGCATCTTCAATCACAATTAGAGGAAAATTGACTCGTGCAGAGAATCAGGAACAAGAAAGATTTGAGTATACCTTACCTGTAAATACAAGCACAAACAATCAGATTATAGAAGTCCCTGTAGGCTATATATATGATGCAGGGTTTGTTGTTAAGAACAATGTTAATGGTACTAAAGACGAATTGTATTTTGCAGACGGCTCCTGGAGTAAATACCTCGCTGAGAATAGCGGATCCATTGATGAATACGAAGTAATTGCTCATTTAGACAACAGTACTCAGAGTGATGAGGAATACAGTCTTGAAAGAGGTGCAAGAATGTCTGGAACGGTGAAGTCTTATGTCAGTTTATTCAGAGCAATTGGATTACGTAATACTCCTGTGAATCTTGAAGGCTATAATTCAATTGAATTTACAGCTTCGGGTCAGGGTGTGGTGGAAGTAATTATTACAAAATCCGGAGTCCATGTTTGGGGCAATCAGTTTAGGAAGACTATTAATCTGACATCTCAGGATGAGGATTATCAAATTGCTTTTGATGAATTCAAGAATTCTGACCATAATTCATGGTTTACTCCAGAAGATGTTGTTTCTGTTATCTTTAACATAGTTGGAGACAATGTGAATTATGTCTCTTATGATATCGAAGTCAAGGATCTTAAGTTTACTAAGCAGGATAATTCCTTGTTAAAAGACAAAGTTTTGGGAATAAGTAGTTATCCAAATCCTTTTGTTAATCAAACTACCTTCACTGTGAAAATGCAGGAGCAAGGTCAGGTAAGGATCATGCTTTATGATATGTTAGGCCAGGAGATCGACCTGATTGCAGAAACAGAGTTGCCCTCAGGTATAAGCTATATTGATTATAAAAATGATGGTCTGAAGGCAGGTACGTATTTCTGCAGATTATATTTTGAAAATTATTCCGAAACGATAAAAGTCACAGTCAGTCGCTAACTGATTCCGCAAAAATGGACACGACCCGGGCAGCCTTGTCCGGGTCGTTTCATTTATACAATAAGCCAAAAAAAAGCCGAAAAACTCAATGCTTTTCGGCTAATGTGATCCAGCTGAGGCTCGAACTCAGGACCCCATCCTTAAAAGGGATGTGCTCTACCAACTGAGCTACTGGATCTTTCTCTAAAATCGTGGTGCAAAAATACAATTATGGATTTAAACTGCCAAATGTTTTTTTAATCTTTCAAGTAATATTTTATAAAAGTGTTAAGTATATTTGTCATACAAATTAAAGTTGTATGATACTCACTAAAACTGTTGGCTTAATAGCGGCACCATACACACCATATTCTAATGATGGAAGTGTGAATCTCGATGTAATTGATGAATATGCGGCAAAACTGAAGAATAATGGCCTTAGAGGAGCATTCATATGTGGAAGCACCGGAGAGAGTGCTTCTTTAAGTGTTGAAGAAAGAATTCTTATTGCTGGTAAGTGGTTACAGCATCAAAGTTCAGAGTTCAGAATATATGTTCATATTGGAACGAACAGCATAAAGGATGCTTGTGTTTTAGCCAAGCACGCTGAAGAGAATGGTGCTTTCGCTATAGCAGCAACAGGACCAAGCTATTTCAAACCAGGCACGGTAATGGTATTAGTCAGGTTTATGAAAGAAATAGCCGCCGCTGCTTCACAAACTCCTTTTTATTATTACCATATTCCGGGCATGAATCAGAATAATCTGTCAGCAACGGAGTTTCTGCATATAGCCATGAATGAGATTCCAACATTGAGTGGACTGAAGTATACTCATGAGGATGAAATGGAATTTCAGCTTTGCAGACAATTGGGAGATGGTAAACTGGATGTTTTATATGGTAGAGATGAAACCTTGATATGTGGATTGGCGTTAGGAGCCAGGGGTGGTGTAGGGAGCACCTATAATTTTATGCCTGGGCTCTACACAGCAATAATTAAAAATTTCAACAAGGGCTTATTAGATGAGGCTAATGAACTGCAATTAATTTCAATGAAAGTAATACAACTGTATGTTAAATATGGTGGAGTGCCGGCCGGTAAGGTGATAATGAAAAGATTAGGACTTGATTTAGGTTCACCACGTTTGCCCTTTCTCGGTTTGAGTAAACAGCAAGAAAAGCTTTTACTTACAGAATTGGATGACTTGTATTTCTTTTCTTATGCTTTGAAATAGTTCTTAAATAGTAAAGCCCCCTTGGGAGGGGGGCTTTACAGAAACCTAAACCTAAAACTAAACCTATGAAATGTACCAATCACGGTCAGAACCGTGTTGGCGATGATCCCGATTGCTAGAATCGAATCATACTTATACTATAACAACAAATCGTATACCAAAATTGTTTAGCAGTGATGTATTTTATGAGAAAATTAACAATTCCACTACTGTTTTAACTCTTTACGGGATTTTATAACATTTATCCTAATGCTATCAGTTTTCTTGTCAAAGCCAATTGACAGTGTGTCACCCTTGTTAGTCTTCTGTTCAATGATAATCTCTGCCAGCGGATCTTCCAAATATTTCTGAATTGACCTTTTCAAAGGTCTCGCTCCAAATTTTAAATCATATCCTTTCTCAGCCAGAAAGTCTTTAGCTGCAGTAGAAATTCTGGTCTTGAATCCAAGATCGGTTACACGATCAAGTAATCCTTTAAGCTCAATGTCGATAATCTTATGTAAGTCTTCTTTTGTCAGCGCATTAAATAAAACCACATCGTCAATCCGATTGAGAAATTCTGGTGCAAAAACTTTGTTCAGAGCTTTATGAATTACGCTTTTTTGATATTCATTTGCAGACTCTTCAGTAGTTTGGGACGAAAATCCTACACCTCGTCCGAATTCCTTCAACTGACGGGTTCCAATATTGGAGGTCATAATAACAATCGTATTCTTGAAGTCAACTCTCCTCCCAAGACTATCTGTTAGTATTCCGTCATCAAGTACTTGAAGCAGAATATTAAAAATATCAGGATGAGCTTTTTCAATTTCATCTAATAGAACAATTGAGTAAGGCTTTCTTCTTACTTTCTCAGTTAGTTGTCCGCCTTCTTCGTATCCCACATATCCCGGAGGTGCTCCAACTAAGCGGCTTACAGAGAATTTTTCCATATATTCACTCAAGTCTATTCGCAGAAGAGCTTCACTTGAATCAAACAGAGTTTGCGCTAAAACTTTGGCTAATTGAGTTTTGCCTACTCCTGTTGGTCCCAGAAAGATAAATGATCCAATAGGTTTATTTGGATCCTTTAACCCTGCACGGTTACGTTGAATTGATTTAACAATTTTCTTAATAGCTTCATCCTGTCCAATCACACTTTTCCGGAGTTCATCACCCATATTCAACAGCCTTGCACCTTCTGCCTGAGCAATTCGTTGCACAGGAACTCCTGTCATCATGGCAACCACTTCTTCAACATTTGTTTCTGCAACAATTTCACGGTTCTGCATTAGACTTTTTTCCCAGACATTCTTTTCCTTTTCTAAATCTAATATGAGTGTTTTTTCACGATCTCTATGCCTGGCTGCCTTTTCAAAATCCTGATTCTTGACAGCCTCGATTTTAATTATTTTGATTTCTTCAATTTTATTTTCCAGCTTAAGAATCTTATCCGGAACGCTGATATTTGAAATATGAACACGGGATCCGGATTCATCTAGAGCATCAATGGCTTTGTCAGGTAAGTGACGGTCGCTAATGTATCGTTGTGTTAACTTAACACAAGCATCAATAGCCTCATCTGTATATTCTACGTTGTGATGTTCCTCGTACCTGTCTTTGATATTATGCAGAATTTCCAGCGTTTCATCAGCAGAAGTTGGCTCTATCATAACTTTCTGGAAACGTCGCTCCAGAGCTCCGTCTTTTTCAATATGCTGACGGTACTCATTGAGGGTAGTTGCTCCAACACACTGGATTTCACCTCTTGCAAGAGCTGGTTTAAGCATATTGGCCGCATCTAAAGAACCTGTGGCACCTCCTGCGCCAACGATAGTGTGAATTTCATCAATAAAAAGAATGACATTACTGGTTTTAGCTAATTCGTTTAGTATCGCTTTCATTCTTTCCTCAAATTGTCCACGATATTTTGTGCCTGCAACAATAGAAGCCATATCCAGAGCTACAACTCTTTTCCCAAACAAAACACGCGAAACTTTTCTTTCAACAACTCTGAGAGCCAGTCCTTCAGCGATTGCCGATTTACCAACACCAGGTTCTCCAATCAGTACCGGATTATTCTTTTTTCTACGACTCAGGATCTGGGCGAGTCGTTCAATTTCATTTTCTCTTCCAACAACCGGGTCTAGTCTGCCTTCTTCAGCAGCTCTAGTAATATCAATTCCAAAATTATCAAGAACCGGAGTTTCTGAGCTGGATTTTGTGCCTTTTGAAGATCCTTTAATTGGCTCAATTGGCTCATCGATATCCTCATCGTCCTGAAATTCTCCCTTGGATATCGGCAGATCCTTAACTACCTGATGCCTGAATATAGTATAATCGACTTTCATGTCGTCGAGTATTTGTGTCACCAAACTATTTTCATCTTTAAGAATTGCAAGCATTAGATGACCAGTAGTAATCTGGTTGCTATTTGCTGCTTTTGCTTCAAGGTAGACTAATTTGAGCGCACGCTCAGCAGGCTTAAGAAGCGGTATGTCTTCCGGAACTGAATCATAATCAGGAGTATTGGGTTTGATGCGGCTTTCAAGAGTTCGCTTAACTTCTGGCAGATTAACTCCCAGGTTCACCAGTGTGTCAATAGCAATGCCTTCTCCTTCTCGAAGAATTCCAAGAAAAATATGCTCCGTGCCGATAAAATCATTACCCAGACGGATGGCTTCCTCTCTGCTAAAACTTAGAACATCCTTAATTCGTTTTGAGAATTTTGAATCCATATATCTTTAAATATTGCTGACAAAATGGTTTGAAGTCAAAATTGACTGTCCATTTGTCAGTCTGATTGTCGAAGCTAAAATTAGTATAATTAGCCTTATCTCTTTGTTTTCAGGCTATTTAAACATAAAATAAAAGTAATACGATACCCTTTCACAGAATGTACAAAAAGTAAGCCAATTATCAACAGTTACTGTTAGAAAGATGTTGCATAAAGGGGTCTGTTTTGCATTAAAAAATTGGTATTTTTGCAGGTCTTGTTTAGGGACGTAAAAATTGGTTTTGTATATTATAATTAGCTACCTATGGCAGAAGGAGAAAATGTTGTTAGAATAAGCATTGTTGAGGAAATGAGATCCTCATACATCGATTATTCGATGTCGGTTATTGTTGCACGGGCATTGCCTGATGTACGTGATGGATTTAAGCCTGTTCACAGGCGTGTGTTGTTTGGAATGCATGAATTAGGAGTTTTCTCAAATCGGGGATATAAAAAGTCTGCTCGTATTGTTGGTGAAGTGTTAGGTAAGTATCATCCTCATGGCGACAGTAGCGTTTACATGACTATGGTCAGAATGGCTCAGGATTGGTCATTGCGTTACCCATTGATCAACGGACAGGGTAACTTTGGTTCTGTTGATGGTGACAGCCCTGCAGCAATGAGATATACTGAAGCCAAACTTCAAAAGCTGGCTGAAGAAACTATGGCTGATATCGAAAAAGATACAGTTGATTATCAGTTTAATTTTGATGATACACTCCAGGAGCCCACAGTTCTTCCAACCCGGATCCCAAATCTGCTGATAAATGGAGCATCGGGTATCGCCGTTGGTATGGCTACGAATATGCCACCTCATAATCTTTCTGAGATAATTGATGGCTGTTTAGCTTACATTGGCAATCCTGAGATCGAAATAGAAGAATTACTTCAGTACGTTAAGGCCCCTGACTTTCCTACTGGTGGGATTATTTATGGATACCAGGGGGTGAAAGATGCATTTGAAACTGGCAGGGGACGAATTGTTGTTAGGGGGAAGGTCAATGTTGAAACTTCAAGTACTGGTAAAGAGCAGATAATTATTACGGAAATTCCGTATATGGTTAATAAGGCAGAAATGATTATGAAGACTGCTGAGTTAATTAATGATAAGCGCTTGGATGGTATTTCGAATGCAAATGACGAATCTGATCGCAACGGGATGCGTATTGTTTATGATTTGAAAAGGGATGCAATTGCAAATGTAGTGCTTAACAAGCTGTACAAAATGACTGCATTGCAGACTTCTTTCTCAGTAAATAATATCGCTCTGGTTGAGGGGCGACCTATGATGTTGAATTTGAAGGACATGATTGCGAAATTCGTTGATCATCGTCATGATGTCGTTGTGAGAAGAACAAAATATGAATTGAATCAGGCTGAGAAAAGAGCACATATTCTGCAGGGTTTGCTTATCGCTTTGGATAACCTTGATCAGGTAATCAAACTTATAAGAGCTTCGAAGACTCCTGAAGAGGCCAGACTCGGATTGATGGAAAGCTTTGGTTTGACAGAAATTCAGGCACGCGCAATTCTTGACCTTCGTCTTCAGAAACTGACAGGACTAGAGAGAGATAAAATCAGAGCTGAGCATGAGGAGTTGATGAAGCTTATTGCACATTTGAAAGAGTTATTAGAGAATAAAGACCTTCGAATGAGTATCATCAAAGAGGAATTGCTTGAAGTTAAGGAGAAATATGGCGATGAACGCCGTACAGAAATTGTTTATGCTTCAGAGGAGTTCAATCCTGAAGATTTCTATGCAGACGAAGAAATGGTTGTCACTATTTCTCATATGGGCTATATTAAGAGAACACCACTTACTGAATTCCGTACCCAGGCCAGGGGTGGGGTGGGTGCCCGTGCCAGTACAACAAGGGATGAGGATTTCATCGAGCATATGTTTGTAGCTACAATGCACAATCATATGTTGTTCTTTACAGAAATGGGACGTTGTTTTTGGCTGAAAGTCTATCAAATTCCTGAAGGAGCTAAGACAACAAAGGGTAGGGCGATACAAAATCTTCTGAATATTGGACAGGATGATAAAGTTAAGGCTTACATCAATGTTAAGAATTTGAATGATGATGAGTACATTAACAATAATTACATCATTCTGGCCACCAGAAAAGGTATTATTAAAAAGACTCTGCTTGAAGCTTACTCCAGACCACGTGTGAACGGAGTTAATGCCATAACGATAAAAGATGGAGATCAATTGCTGAATGCCGTTCTAACCGGAGGAAATCATGAAATTCTGATTGCTTCACGGCAGGGTAAAGCAATTCGCTTTCATGAAGGTATTGTTCGTGCGATTGGCAGAACTGCTGCTGGTGTCAGGGGAATACGCCTGGCTGATGAAAATGATGCTGTTGTAGGAATGGTTTGTGTAGAAAAGGAGCAAGAGGATATATTGGTTATTTCTGAAAACGGATATGGAAAGCGTTCCAGTATTGATGGTTACAGAGTAACTAATAGAGGAGGGAAGGGTGTTAAAACACTTAATATTACAGAAAAAACAGGCCTGCTGATAGGTGTATTGAATGTAAATGATGAAGATGATCTAATTATTATTAATCAATCAGGAATCACTATACGGTTGGCTGTCAGCTCTTTACGTACAATGGGCAGAGCAACGCAAGGAGTGCGACTAATTAACCTTAGAGAAGGCGATGCAATTGCATCCGTTGAGAATGTGGCCATTAGCAGCGAAGATGGTGAGGAAATTTCACAGGTGCCACAAATAAATTCGTAAAGGATTTGACTGGATTTTATTAAAATACTATTTTTACACATAACGAAAAACAATTAAAATTCTTAACCATGAAAAGAATTGCAATAGCATTAACCTTAATTCTTGCTTTCTCTGTATCATACGGACAAAGCAACAAAGTTGTCAGTGCCTGGAATTATATGAAGCCAGAGTACAATGAGTTAGATAAAGCAAAAGAGGCTATTGACCTAGCTGCTCAGCATAGGAAAACTCAGGGACAAGCAAAAACATGGTATTACCGGGGAATGGTTTATCATAAATTGTTTCAGACAAAAGATGAGAAATTTAAAAATCTGGATCCCAATCCACTCAAAGAAGCCTATTTGTCATTTGTAAAGGCGAAAGAATTGGATGTCAAAAGCCGTTATGAGAAGGATATCATCTTCAAACTAACGGTTGCCGGAACAGAGTTCTTTAATAAGGGTTCTCAGGAATATGAACAGAAGAAGTTTAAAGAATCATTCGAGTCATTTGAGACTGTATTAGAATTGGGCGCATTACCTTATATTAATCAGGTTGATACCGGTGCTTACTTCAATGCTGCTCTTGCTGCTGACGGAGCTGGAATGTATGAGGAAGCTCTCCAGTACTATAAGAAGTCTATTGAATACAAATACAATGGAAGTGACGTATATCACTATTTAGCAACTGTTTATCAAGCTATGGGTGATACTACAAATGCTCTTGTATCTTATAAAGAAGGTATTGAGGCTTATCCTGATGATTGTGTTTTTCTATATATCCAGCTAATTAATTATCATCTGCAAAGAAAAGAGCTTGAAAAAGCTGCTGAATACATTCCTGTTGCTGTTGAAAAAGACCCTGAGAATTTCAGCTTATGGAATGTATATGGTTCAGCCTATGAAGATATCGATATTGAAGAAGCTATTAGAGGATATTCTAAAGCTATCGAGATCAATCCTGATTTTTTCGATCCTTATTATAATATTGGTACAATTTATTACAATCAGGCTGTGGAAGTAAATAATGAAGCTACAAGTATTCCATTGGAAGAGACTGAGAAATATGATGCAACTTGCGCTAAGCGTGATGATTTGTTTAAGCAAGCTTTACCATATTATGAAAAGGCATACGAATTAGATTCTGAATTTGCTGGTGTTTTGATTGCTTTAAAGGAATTATACTATCGCTTTAAAATGACTGAAAAGCTCGATGAGATTACAAAGAAAATGGAAGAGCTGAAATAATACATAAAAGGAAAAGGGAAGGGATTTTTACAATCCCTTCCCTTTAGCATAGGCAACTTAACATAATATTAATTATAGGACACTTAATGGAGCCATTAGAACTGGGAATAAGGGAGCTACAAAAGCAGGATTATTCAGATGGAGCTACCGATTACTACACATCGCTATTTAATTTTAATGGTTTTCATGTGGTACCAATCTGGTCTTCCTATTCTAGTCCCTGTACTTATATAATCAAGGAAATAGAAGTCCACAGTATCTGATGCAATAGAATCGTAGTAAAAAGATGAATAGCCATCAAAGAACTGAAGTCTTGTAATTTTATATGGGGCGTAAAGACTTGTAGTATCATGTTTCCAAAGGAAATGAGTCTGGTCACCTGAAATGGCCGAAATTGTTCCTACGAAAGCTCCAGTCGAATCATTATTAAATTGTATGAATCCTGAATAATCGAGTACACCTTGATACACAGCATATGATGAATCCATTGGACGTAATGACGCAAATGAATCAACAGAAACAATATTCCACGATCCAATTAATGGATCGTCGTATACAGGTGCTATTTCTTCTTTGCAGCAACTAAATAACAATAGCAGAATTGAACCAATAATAATTAATTGTTTAACTCTCATAGTTTTAAAGTGTAAGGTTTACAAGGGCCCACACAATGATAACAATAAAAAAACAAAAAAAGGAGCAAGTGCAATATACACTCACTCCAAAATAATTTTTCTTAAAACTAGCCTTAAGTTCTAAGTCCTATTTTCTATTTCCTCACTTAAGATACTTCGGTGTAAAAACAAGCATCACATAAGCCCAGTTAGAGGTCACATCAACACTTCCGGTTTTAACGTCAGTCATGCCATCTCCAGCAAACATTTGTGAATAACCGAGCTGAATTTTAATATTATCGGCTATCGGATGTACAAGAAATAAATCAAGCTCAGTTCCTAAATAATTGCCACTTGTAAGAGCCACTGAGCTCATGAAAGCATGAACGTGGGCATTAATAGTATGCTTATGAACCTTTTGAGTGATACTTAATGTCACATCCTGTAGTCCAACAGAGTTAATATGGTTTCCCACAAAGAAATAATCCATATGTCCGTTGAATTTATGATTAGTGCCATAAAGTGGAGTAAATGAATTATTTACAGAAGCCCCACTTGTGTTTGTTCCCGATAATTTCTCATAGCTAAGCCCTATTTTGCTCTTGGCTGATAAAGCATAAGCAGCTTCAACCAATACTTCATAGGCACTCAATTCTTTTCCTGAAGGATCTGTACCCATTTGATAATACACATTACCTCCGAAAGAAAGTTTACCAGTTTTGTAGGCTAAATAGGTTCCCATGGTTTGTGAGAACCTGATTCCTTGTTCGGTGATTTCACCAGCATCACCAGTACTTATGGTATAAGGTACACCATTATTCAGAGCTAATAAACTAATGTTCAGTTTACCAAAGCTTTTGTTGAACCATACAAATTGCATGGCTTTATAAGCATCAGGACCAAAATACAAATTGTTTGTTCTAACTCCTGATTGGTTGTAGGCTATTCCAACATGCAAATTGAAATTTTCTTCGTACTTAAGCAGTAAGAGATCATGACTTCTCCCCTGCTGTGCCCAGCCCACATTTCCAAAGATTCTGTGATTATCATAGACTAATTCTTGTCGACCCACTCGCAGGCTAATCCCATAATGTAATTTGGCTTGAGCCCATGCTTCATGAACGCTAGCTGCAAAGTCTTCATTGCCTGCTAGTTGCTTCTGACCTCCCCAGTTTCTTACATCTTGTAAAACAAATTTTGAAGTCAATCGATCTGACTTATATCCAAAATTTACTCGTGTACGCTGACTGGTAAACAAAGATGCTGCCTGATCAGCTTGAGTAAGACTCTTGTATCCATGGCTGTACTCAGTTCTTGGCCTGAATTCACCACTGAGAGCGAATTGTGCTTGTACTCCTCCAATGGTCAAAGAAATAAGCAGAATTAGAAAAATTAATTTTTTCATTGTTTGATGTTTATTCTTAATTAACGGTTTTTGTTGAATAAGAAGATTCTCTTAGTTCTGCTTTCTTCAACCATTGAGGGACAACTTTGTTTAAAAATTCTTGTTTTTGAGTCTTCAGTTTTTCAACAGGTAATCCAATAAACTCATGTGCTTTAGCTTTAGTTGAAATATCGGGATATGGAATCTCTTCGTTGTGACCGAGGTCAGCAAAAAGCCTTGCAAGTTTAAGTCTGCCTTCCTGAGCAACTGTAATACCTGTGCCAATAACTCTGCCAATTTCAACTGGCGCATGGAAAGATCCACCATGACTGGCTGCAGCATAATCCCATCTCCATTGAGCATGACGGATATCCATTAATATATCTTTCATTTGTTCCTCAGTTGCACCAAGATCCCATGCAAATTTTGCCTCGACATGTGCCCGCACAAGAAACACCCCTGGTTGCATGAATACCAGTCATATAAACCTCATATCCCGGATGTTGATCCTTTAACATGGGAGCTTTACTAACTGCATGTGTCCAGTCCTTGAATTCAATTTCATCATAATACTCTTCCATCGCTTCAACATTTTACAAGACCAGCAGGTATTTGGCATAGGACTTTTGGCTCCATCCATAGGAGCTCCGGTGCGTAAAGTGTTTTGAAGATCTTCAACAGCATAGGCATGTCCCCTACCCTGATTGTAATCCTTTGAAAAACCATACCCAGCCCTGCTTCAGACTTGCGTTCTACAATTGTTACATGTTAACAGTAATTTAACAAGCCTGGGGATCTATTGAATTTCTACCGTAAACTAGTGGTTGCGGATGATATCTATAAACCTCTTAGCATATCTTTTTGCTTTGTACTCTCCTACGCCATTAACTTGGAGAAACCCAGACTGATCAGTAGGTTTCCTTGCTGCCATATCTTTTAGACTGGCGTCAGAGAAAACAACAAATGCAGGTTTGCCAATTTCCTGAGATATAGTTTTGCGCAGTTCTTTTAATGCGAGCAATAAGCTTTCATCTATCGGCAAGTCTGTTGCAACCTCAACTTTAATTCTTACTCTGGCTTTTTTCTTTTGTTCTGCCTGCCGTAGTTTGATGGTTTCGAAGTTCACCAGTCGTACTGGTTCACCTTTTAATATTTTGTTACTCAGTTTCGTCAGTTTAAGGTTATTATGATCTTTATAGTCTATCTCCATAAGACCCTGCTGAATCATTTGCTGTATATATAACTGCCAGGCAAAGGATGTGTGTTCCCTGCCAGAACCAAAAGTCTTTATCGTATTCCATTTGTGCTCTTTGACAATCTGTGAGTATTGGCCTTTAAGGACCTCGATCAATACTGATACACCAAGTTTTTCATTGCTTCTGGTGATTGCTGATAAAGCCTTTTGAGCTTCAATGCTTCCATCAAAGTACTGCGGAGGGTTAGAACAAACATCACAATTTCCACAATCTGGTCCGGGTGATTCACTGAAATAACTCAGGAGTATTTTTCTGCGACATACCTGAGCCTCAGCATATTCCTGAATACGTTTAAGTTTGGCTGTAAGAATAGCTTTATAATCTTTATGCTCTACATCTTCAATAAAACCCAAGTGTGTCTGAACATCGCGATAGCTATAAAAAAGTATGGTTTCAGCTGGCTGTCCATCCCTCCCAGCCCTACCAATCTCCTGGTAAAGACTTTCCAGATTACCTGGCATATTGTAATGGATAACAAAACGGATATTCGCCTTGTCAATACCCATTCCAAATGCTATGGTTGCGCATACAATGTCTACATCTCCCTGAATGAACTGATCCTGTGTTTTGCTTCTGCGAGCTGCTCCCAGGCCTGCATGGTAGCAAACAGCTTTTTTACCGACTTTACGAAGTTTCTCAGACAGTTGCTCCGTTGCCGCCCTGCTTCCGCAGTAAATAATTCCGGATTCCTCCGGGTATTTCTGAATCGTTTTCAGTAGTTGTTCCCATTTTTTTTGGCCGGGCAGAACTGCAAGAGACAAATTAGGTCGATCGAAGGAACTTATATAATAACCAGGATCATTGAGCTTGAGCAATTCTCCAATATCACGACGAACAGTTCTGTCAGCTGTGGCAGTCAGTGCCATCACCGGAATATCAGGAAATTGCTTCTTCAGAATAGAAAGCTGTTTATACTCTGGCCTAAAATGGTGTCCCCAGGTGCTCACACAGTGAGCCTCGTCGATTGCAAACAGACTTATTTTCAGACCCGATATAAATTCTAAAAAGCCATTTGCAAACAATCGTTCCGGAGCGATATATAACAGTTTATAATGCTTATCCTGTAGAAGGTTTTTCACTTTGGATTCCTGCGCTGAGGTCAGGCTAGAGTTCAAATATGCTGCAGGTATGCCATTAGCTACAAGGTTTTGCACCTGGTCTTTCATTAAAGCAATAAGAGGAGAAATGACCACAGTAAGCCCGTCAAAAACCAGGGATGGCAGTTGGTAACAGAGTGATTTTCCACCACCTGTAGGCATTAATACCACAGTGTCGGCACCTTTAATGGTCTGCCGTATTATTTCTTCCTGATGAGACCTGAAAGAATTATAACCAAAATTTGTTTGAAGTAAAGTGTGAAGATCCATTGATTCTTTTCAACGGAGATTTATTCAAAAGGTTACAATAAAGCTTCATGTCATTTTCATACCTTTCAGCCATGATTAATTACGATCTTATTATTGTTGGTGCAGGGGCATCAGGTTTATTGGCGGCCGGCTTTGCTGCAGAGTCGGGACTTAAAGTACTTCTTCTGGATAAGATGAGCCAGACAGGAAGAAAACTGAGTATTACGGGAAAAGGACGGTGTAATCTCACCAATGAAACTGAACTTCAGGATTTTATTGATCAAGTCAACCCAGATGGTCGGTTTCTTCAGTCGACCTTTTCAAGATTCTATAACCACGAACTTATCGAATTACTTAATCGGATTGGTATACAAACAAAACTGGAACGAGGTGGAAGATATTTCCCGGCAAATGATTCAGCACCCGACGTTACAAGGAAACTGAAGGAATGGTGTGAAAGAAACAATGTTGCTTTTATAATGAACTTCAGAGTGAATCGGATAATTACCAGAAAGACTTTCAAAAATGGATCTGAGGTTCTTAATGTTAAAGGAGTACAGGGTACAATTCCCGGTGAAAGTAAATCATTAATTGCTGATCGTGTACTGATTTGTACCGGAGGACTTTCATATCCGGCAACTGGCTCAGATGGTGATGGCCATCGCATGGTCAAACAGATTGGCCATTCTGTTTCTCATTGTTTGCCATCTTTAGTTCCTCTGGAAATTGATAGAAAACTTATCAGGCAATTGACCGGACTCGAATTAAGAAATGTCAGAGCTGATGTTAAGGAGAGAGGAAAGGTATTAGCCAGCGAATTTGGAGAGCTTTCGTTTATCAATACTGGTTTATCAGGGCCAATAATTCTAACCCTTAGCCGAATAGTTGTGCCATTGTTGCATCAGCAAAGATCAATTTGTATTGTGATTGATTTTAAACCTGCTCTTGATTCTGAGAAACTTGACAAACGTCTTATCAGAGACTTTACCGATCGTGGAAAGGAACCGATATCATCAATTTTGAGAGGATTGATGCCAAAAAAACTGGTTCCTGTTTGTTTAGAGCAAACACGAATCCCTTCAGACCTTATGGGAGCATTGGTTTCAGCGAAACAGCGAAAAAAACTTCTTGAATTCCTAAAAGGGTTTAGTATTAAGCTTAATGGGTATCGTCCTTTTAGTGAGGCAATTGTAACAATTGGAGGTGTTTCTGTTGATGAGATTCATCAAAAAACTATGGAATCAAAATTGGTTTCCGGATTGTACATGGCCGGGGAATTACTCGACCTTGACGGCCCCACCGGAGGATTCAATTTGCAGATTGCATTTTCAACAGCCTGGGCAGCAGCAGATACAGTAATCAAAGAGGTTAAAAATCATCCATAATTTTATGTCCTAACCTTATGTTTTATTTCCTATTTCCTATTTCCTATTTCCTTCTTCCTTCTTCACCCTATATCCTTGCCAGCCCCATACAAAGTACGTGTAAGCTAATAGTAATGAATAGATAAAGGTTTCTGGCGGCTGTTGGACTCAGCTTGAAAAAACGATACTGAATGGCACCAACTTCGCAACTGGTCACACAATCACCACATAAAGTACAGGTTAGTCCAGGTTTCCCAGCTTTAATATCCTCAACATTTAATGCATCATAGGGGCAAGATGGAATACAAAGCATGCAATTCGTACAGTTCGATGCAATCTTCATACGGAATGGAGAAATGAATTTGCCAAAATTCACAAGGGTGCCAACAGGACAAAAAGTCGTGCAATGGACCATTTTATTGCGTTTACGGGATATGAAAACCATAATTCCTATTCCAATGCCAGCCAGTGCCAGAGCAGGAATAAGTGCTTCCAATTTCGAGAAGTTAAGCATCCTGAACAGCCAGGCGGCCAGAATAACCAAAACCAAAAAACTCCACTTCCAAACCCACTTATTTCGAATAGGCTTCCTCATCTCCTTAACACTCAAGACTCCCTTATCACCGATAACTTTCCCCTTAGACTTATCCTTACGCCATAAGCCAAAAGCCTTAAGCCTTGGCGTAGCCGCCACCCCATCCCAAGCACCAAAGTAGCAGTAATGACTACACCAAGCTGGTCCGCTCAACAGTATACTACTAAACAGCAATATGGGCATGATAGTAAGTTGCATTCGGAAAACGGGACCGCTGAGAATCATGAACGGAACTGGTAAATGAAGCTTGCCTGTCATCATAAAACGGTCATCAGCCAGAATGCCCAGGGCAAACTGTGAAAAGAAAACAATTGAAAATAGCAACCAACTCCTCTTTCGCCAGATTGCTGATTCAGATGCGTCTTGCATTTTATTAACAAGAAAGGCTCCGTAAATAGCTAAGAGAATAATTTGTACCCAACCGGCACCAGGAAGAAATTGATCCAGTACCAGCATTGAATCATCCATCATCAGTTCCATCATGCCTAAAATGAATACGACGAAAAGAAAAACAGTAATTGGTAATATATTCTTCTGTACCACTTTCATTGAGGCTCCAAAAGTAGTAATTTGGGTTGACTCCCAGTTGTAACATCGGTTACAATTTTTAAAGACTTGGATGATTGGATAATTAGTATATTGGGATTGCTTATGGAAAACTACTATGAAGAAAATCTTTAGCGTTATTATTGCATTCCTGCCGATTTTTCTTTTGGCTCAGGAAGTTGATAACCGTGGGTATATTGTTGAAGTTGGACAGGATTGTCCGGATTTTGAGTTGACTTTGCAAGACGGAACAAAAACCAGCCTGAAAGAACTTAATGGAAAGCTTGTGATGTTACAATTTACTGCAAGCTGGTGTGGAGTTTGTCGGAGAGAAATGCCACGATTGACAAAAATGGTAAGATTGTCTATTTAACCCGTTTGTTTAACGAAGAAGAGTTTACTGGACTAAAAGCAAAAATCCAGGAATTAATGGAGAACCAAGTAAGCAAGTAAGCAATACACTAATTTACCAAGCAAGAGATTCCTACAATTCAACAATCTCAAAAACGATTCCTTCATAAGGGCTATTTTCGCCTGCTTCATATAAACAGCCAACTTTACCCTTTTTAATCACTGTTAAATCAGAATATGCAGCCGGACCAGCATGCAATAATAATGAATCAGACCATGATTGCGCTTCATCATAACTGATTTTCAGAGTCATTTTCTCCCGGCTGGATTCGGAAGCAGGATTCATAAACAGAATCGGTTTATTCCCATTAAATTTGTATGGATACCTGATGATCGCTGCCTGACAAATAGGCTCAGGTAAACCAAGATCAGCATAGATATCAGACCATGACTCACCACCGTTGTCAGAAATACTGATCTTTCTAGCTCGCTGACTACGGTCGTAATTTCGCATATTTAAAAGAAGATTTCCGTTTTCTGTCTCAACCACAGTGCTTTCATTTACTTGGTGTTGAGGGCTGGATCCACCTAATTTCCATGATTCTCCGTGATCATCAGAATAAATAACATGACTGTAATAGTGCTTTGTTTCAGATTCAATATGATCACATGGAATAACCAATCGTCCTTTAAAAGGTGCTTTCTCTAACTGAATCCCATGTACCGGTCCGGTAGCATACCAGGTCCAATTAATTTCTTTTGTGGTTTCCGTGATTTCTTTGGCCCCAGACCATGTTTTTCCATGATCTTCAGACTTCATAACAAATACTCGTCTTGTATCCTGGCTGGTTCCAGCAATAATCCTGCCTTCATGATCAGATCCAAGATTCCAGGTGCTTAATAAAAAGACTGTATTTGTTGTTTTGTCATATACTGGTGCGGGATTTCCTGCAACATCCTCACCAGGATCCCAGATTACTTGCAAAGGGGACCATGTTTTTCCTCCGTCATTGGATCTTTTAAGCACCAAATCAATATTTCCAGTATCAGAGCATCCGTTCTTCCGACCTTCTGCGAATGCCAGTATGGTTTTACCTGTATTAATAATGGCTGGTATTCTAAAACATGCGTAACCTTCTGTTCCTTTTTTAAAGAGTACAATCGATTCATCAATCGCTTTTTCTGAGTTACAAGCAAAAAAACTTGTAACAAAGGCTAACAGTATAAACTTTCTCATTTAAGAACTGTCATCCGCTTTGTTTCATGATAATTTATTCCTTTCAAAGTATAGAAGTAAGTGCCAGGTTCAAACATTGATCCTTCAATGATTATTTCATTGTCACCAGACTGGAATGTGCCCAGCTGGCGTTGGTATATTGTTTTCCCTGTAATGTCAGTTATTGTAAGCTCAAGTTCCTGGGTCTTACCTAAAACAAAACTTACCTTTGTATTATTAGCAAAAGGATTCGGGAAGTTTTGACCTAAAGCATTCAGAATCAAAGCATTTTCAGGAATTCCGTCGATGATATTCTCATCATTATTGAAATTCATCTTAATCATAAACAGGTCGTTTCCACTTCCATACCAGGCATCATCCACTGCGAAATAATACCAACATTGTCCGGATGGATAATAATTAGATCGGTCAGATCCTACACCGTATCGTCTTGAATCATATGCTTCCTCATAGGTCATTGGACTAGTAAAATAGACTGCAGCCATATATGATTGGCCGGCCTCAAGAAATTCTCCTTCACCATCTTTGTCCAGTGGAAGTGTAATCCAATGATTTTTTAAAATGGTCGAATCAATTGGTATTAAATCACTGGTTAGTAACTCGTAAGGATCACCTGTTTCTTCGTCGATTGCGAATAGGGACATACTTATACTATATTCTATATCTGCATAGCTAATGTAAGCAGAGATAGAGTTAATTTCTTCGTCTTGTTTGAGAGTATACCAGGTTCCCATGAAATCTCCTTCATGATCCACAGTGTACCAACCCCAGGTGGAAAAGTTCACTTCACGGGTTGTGTCACAACGACTAAACACACTATCGGTTACATGGAATGGAATAGAGGCATAATTATCATCCGGAAGCTCATCCGGGTTCTCTGATGTTATGGCAAAATCGATCTGATAGTGACCGTATTCTTCCGGCATAAATTGTTCATCAAGGACTAGGGTGTCAGTGTCCATAGGATAAGATATGTACTCCTCAGAACTTTGATCCCAAATGGTTTGATTATTTTTCATAACCTTGACATTCATGTTTGTTCCCCACTGCTCAAGGTTTCCAAAGTTTCTAACAACGGAATAAAAATTATACCCTGATAGTTGCGTTTTTGGAACCTGGTAGAAAAATCCTTCAGGATCGTCAATTCCGTTGTCATAATCTGCTTCATAATAAAGCATCTGCAAATCAGTATCCCAACCTTCCATTAAAACAATATCATCTATCATCCAATAATAGAGTCGTGCTTCACGCCATGTAATTTTAAATTGTACTTCAGGCATACCAGCTGCAACATCTGTAATGTTGAGATAAAGGTCAACCTTTTCCCTTGCTCCCAATCCGGCAACAGTCTCATTAATCAGGGTTCCCATTTCCATATCAAACTCTGCCCAGTGAACACCACCATCGTTTGTGACTTCAAATAACATTTCTGATGACGACCAATACCTGAATCTTTGTTCTATTCTGACAAGAACCGAGGCTTTTCCACTACAATCAATTACCGGACTTATAATTGCGTTGTTAACTGCTATGTAATCTGTATAGCTGGCAATATCAGAATTATAGCCATCAAGATTAAGCGCAAGAAAACCATTTTCAGATGAAGTTGAATAAAAAGGAGGTTCATTGGAATAAACCCCTGATAGGGTGTCATTGGCCCAATGCCAGTTATAACCCAGATCGCTTGGATCCTCAAGGGTCCAGTCTTCAGGAAGAAACCATCCAATGCCTGAGGTAGAATCTCCCCAATCAAATTGCTCCTCCCAGAAAATATCACCAGCCCCTTTGAAAGGGCTTTGAATAACATCTTTTGAATAATTAACAGATTGATCAACCTTCGATGGGAGCTGATCAGCATGATTAATTTTCACTTTCTGTGCTTGCAAACCTAGTGTAAGGACAAGAAAGATACTGAATAGGGTAAAATGTTTCATGAGTTCGAATAATTTATATGGTTGTATAAACTTAATCAAGATTTTATTTATTTCCCTAGTCATGACAAGATTATCTATATTCGTGCCTATTATGAAAACAATATCTCCCCCAGGAATTTTTAATGATGCAATCGGACCTATTATGAGAGGTCCTTCCAGTTCTCACACAGCAGGATCACATCGAATAGGCAGAGTTTTGCGTCAGTTGGCGGGAAGCTCAATTGCCAGAGCAACTTTTACATTTCATAATGATGGCTCGCTTGCAACAACATATCAAACTCAGGGATCTGATATTGGGCTGGCTGCTGGTCTATTGGACATGGAAATAACTAATCCGAATATGTCTAAGTCTTTGGCAATTGCACGGCAGCAAGGGATAGATATCATTTTTAATATTGAAGATTATCCGGCAGAGCATCCTAATACTTATGCCTGCCATATACTTTTGAAGAACGGTAGTGAGTTGAATGCAAGGGCCTTGTCAACAGGAGGTGGATTGATTGAATTACGTAGTCTAAATGGTTATGAGTTTAGCAGATCCATGGATTTGCCCACTCTTTTTATCCAAGGTTCTAGTGCTCTTGTTAATAAATATAGTGATCAGCTCTACTCTGACCCAGCTTTTGTAACGAAAGTTTTCAGAAGTGAGTCTTTTTCAAAACATGATTCTGAATTATTGATTATCGAGTTTAGTACACAGGAAGTTACCCTTCCTAAAGATAACTCTGACAAGCTCTTATGGCGTTTTGTTGATCCTGTTTATCCAGTTTTGGGTTACACGGGAAGTACACTGCCCTTCTTATCTGCTGGTGATTTGGAGGATTCACCTGAACTTTTGAAAAAGGAGCTATGGGAACTGGCGGTTGAATATGAATCAGCTCGCTCAGGATTGTCTCGTGATGAGGTATTAGTCAGGATGAAAGAGATGGTGTCAGTAATCATGGAGGCCATTGATACAGGCCTTTCAGGAACTAAATATCCAGATCGGATTTTAGGTGCCCAATCACCAGTATTCATTAAGGCGATGCAAAATGGAAAACTTCTGCCTGGTGGTCCTCTTGAAAAAATGACGGCTTATATCATGGCTATTATGGAATCTAAATCTGCCATGGAGGTTATTGTTGCAGCTCCAACTGCTGGCGCTGCAGGCGGTTTACCCGGAGCTATAATAGGAATGGCTGAAGAGCTGGGTGCTAGTCTTGATCAAATAATCAAGGCTTTTCTGGCTGCAGGACTAATAGGAGTATTTATCAGTAGGGATGCTACTTTCGCAGCTGAGGTTGCAGGATGCCAGGCAGAAACTGGTACTGGAGCCGGGATGGCAGCGGCAGGGATGATTCAGTTGGCAAATGGGACAGCCAAGGAGGCACTCGGAGCTGCTTCAATTGCTTTGCAGAATGTGATGGGCCTTATTTGTGATCCGGTAGCTAACCGTGTGGAAGTGCCATGCTTGAGCAGGAATGTTCAATCAGGTGCTAATGCCCTTGCTTCAGCCAATATGATTCTGGGAGGAGTAGATCCGGTAATCCCGTTATCAGAAACCATAAAAACACTTCTTGATGTGGGAAAAGCTTTGCCAAGAGAGTTACGCTGTACGGCTCTTGGTGGACTATCCCTTACGAAAACTGCAAAAGAAATTGAAAAGAGACTTAGGGGGGAGAGGAAATAGAAAGTAGGAAATAGGAAATAGGGAATAGGAAGCTTATTTTTATATTTCTTTTATCCAGGTGTGGGGGCCTTCAAAAGAACATGAGAAACTTGCTGTATTCATGGCTGATTTAAGGGCTTCTCTAAACTCCTTGCCTTTAGCCAGATAATGGCAGAATGCTCCGTGTAAAACATCACCGGCTCCTAAAGTATCTGCGCACTTAACCGTCTGTGGATTAAGAGAAAACTCAATTCTATGGTCAAAGGCAATAACAGGTTTTGATCCATCTGTAAATGCCATCCCCTTAAAATCAAAATCTGCCAGATAATCTAAACCAGATCGAAAAGATTTTGTTCCGGGTGGCCTGAATGATTTTGAGACAATCAGATAATCTGTGTATTGCAATAAGTGCTCTAATCCTGGTTTCCAGCTACCGCTGTCAAAAACAACCGGAATTCCATTCTGCCTGGCACATCGGGCAGCAGGAATAGTCAGATCAGGATAAAAGCCATCAATCATCAATACATCATAATTAGAGATTTCAGATTCAATTTGTTCAGTTTCAGGGTGCAAAACAGGCTTGTTTAGAACAGTGCGGGAGCCATTTTTCCGATTAATCAGAATACTAACAACAGGTAATCCAGGAAAATCAGATGCAGCATAATCCCTAACCTTCAATTGAATATTATATTCTTCTTCAAGTTGGTTAAAATCCGAAATATTCTTAGCTCCGATTTTGGTCCATAATTCTGAATTCCCTCCAAGTCCTGCAAAGGTAATTGCTGCATTGCTGGCCATGCCACCAGGGATAATTACTTGTTTATCAGCATAAGTTTTCTGATCCTCCTTGAGAAATCCATAACTATAATAGATAATATCAATTGTAGCAAGGCCGACAAAAAGGGCTCTCATTACTAAAAGCTTGATTTCTTTAGATATTCTACACTCATCTTCACACTTTCCATAGGATCTCTTCGGGAAGCATCCTGTTCTACAAAATAGTGCACCAAACCGGCTTTTTTGCTTGCAGCAAAAATTTCTCCAAAGTCAATTATACCATGGCCTACCTCTGCAAAGAATTGTTCTTCACCTTCTTCCATATCCTTAACATGCCAAAGTTCAAATCGGCCAGGGTAGTTATTAAAGTAATCAAGGGGGTCACAGTTTCCTCTGTAGGTCCAATAAAGATCCATTTCCATTGTCACAAGGTCTGGATCGGTACCATCCAGAAGAGTATCGTACATTTTTTTTCCTTCGATTTCCTGAAATTCAAAGGCATGATTATGATATCCAAATTTCATTCCATGCTTCTTACATAATTCGCCAATTTGATTAAAAGCATCGGTAGTATTTTTAAGACTTTCCTGACTGTCTCTGTGAGCACTACCAATTGACGGCGCAACCAAATATTTCAATCCGGCTTCGGCATTATCTGTAATTATTTTCTCCCAGGTATCTTTATTTGATCCAGGATTTATTCCGACATGACCAGAGAGCAATTTCATACCTAAAGATTCAATAAGTGATTTAAAATCTGCTGGTTTCAGATTATATAACTTTCCATCATTGTATCCGGCATGTTCGATAGAATTATACCCCATTTCTGCAAGACGGGTTAGAGTACCAGCTAAGTCTAGATTGATTGCCTGACGAACAGAATATATCTGAAGTCCAATGAGTTTGTCAGAAGTGCAAGCTACTGACGGTGCAATAATCAGGCCAGTTCCCAGAATAGTAGTAGTTTTTAAAAATTTCCTGCGATTCATACAAGTATATGTTATTTATTATTATTCAATGTACCAGTATACTAATATACCAATTTACAATACAATATAACACATTTGCAAATCCAAATTACACCTTTATGATACGTTAATGCTTTCTGGCAAGCCATTTGCATTAATCAAGTAAATGTTTAACTAATATCCAATAGCCATGAAAAAACTAGTTATACTCACTCTTATACTGGCGGCAGGATTGACTGCATATCCTCAAAGCTCAACCAGATCCAGAGAGTCTAAAAGCAAAGCGAAAAGCAGTGTAAGCAGATCTGCTTCAAAGTCTTCAAATTCAAAGTCAAGAAGTGCGAAGTCAAGAAGTGCTACAGCTAAATCGTCGGCAAGAACCGGAACTGCACAAAAATCCAGATCTCAATCATCTAGTAGGAAACCTGCAGTCAAAAGTAGCAGCTCATCGTCCCGATCATCTGCAGGTAAATCATCTACAGGCAGATCTTCTGTAGCTGTAAGATCATCAAATCGCAGTGACAGGACTTCTTCAAAAGGATCGACTGCAAGAAGTATTTCCTCGTCTTCTGCCAGTCGTTCGAATCGTACCGGGGTAAGTACCTATGAGAGGAATGACGGTCAGAAATTCAGACATGACAATAATGAAGTTTTTGCTACCCGTAAGTATAAAGTAGATTTCAGAAGCACTGCTGACTTAAGAAAGTCAAACGACTACAGGCGCGTCTACAATGATTACAATAGATGGAGCAACAATCGCTATCGTCGTAGAATTGTAGTAAGAAATTACTATTACCATGCACCCCTGTCTTTGGAAATCAGACGTGTTCGATATCCATACCGCAGACCGGTTCATATTGATTTATGCTGGACTCCATGGTTGCATCAGCGCTTTATATACTATTACCCAATGCATAATAACTGGAATAACAGATATGGTAACTACATAGAAAGCATTTCAAGCTATGATGCAATGCATTATGCCGGATCAGTGAAAAGAGTTTATGGAAAAGTTGAAGAGGTTTATTACTCTCCGGAAGACCGTACTTACACACTGTATTTTGGAGCACAGTTTCCATATCATGACTTTTCTGTCGTTATCCCAAAAAGAATTGCCAAAGAAATCAGCTGGAGTCCCACATGGCACTTTGAAGATGAATATGTTTGGGTTGTAGGACTTGTTGATGTATGGGAGAATAAGGCAGAGATTGTGATTCATGATGAAGATCAGATTCGAAGATACTGAGGGAGGACTTATTGCGCTATGAATCGAAAGGTGATGGTTCCTGCTTGAAGTATTGTTGCCTTGGTGCTGAAATTGAATCTTGTTTGACTTGCTGCCTTTTTTGCAGCAGCAAGCAAACAAGGATTTGAAGTTGTTGAGACTGCTGTATCGACTGAGGTCCACTCCACTTTCCCTCTTCTGTTTACACGTATCTCAACCTGAATTAATCCCCCACCCTGACATTTATACACCGGGACTATTAATCTCGTGATTTTTCTATCTGTCAAGCTGAAATATATATTTGTAGGTCCTTCATAAATTTGTTCTTCTTCAAGCTCCTTGGGTACGTAAACATCAATTGGTTCTACAGCAATATCCGGCAGCTCATTGTCTTCAGGGTTCAGGTTGTTGTCTTCGATAATCTTATTAATATCTTCCTGAATGCGGTTTTCTACAATATTATTTACGGACTGTTCTGATAAGTTATAATTTTCATAATCCTCAAATCTCTCAATTCGATCCTCTTGCTGGTTAACTGCAATGTTTCTTGCGGTAACTCCATCTTCGGGCTCTGAGAAATCTTCAGGTGTCTGGAATTCCATAAAAGCCAGCTCTTGGAGTGTCATTAGGTCAAGTTCAACACCTTCATAGTATTGTTTCTTTTCGCCATTAATCTTAAATAATAAGAATATAATAACCAGCAATAAATGAAATGCAAGGCTTCCGATTAAGCCATTCTTCTTATCCCAAACTTGCTGAAAAGTATTATTCATTCAAATTATAATATGACACGCTAAAAATAAGCATAATCTAATATTGAATCTCTTCAATTATTGAGCTTTATTAAAATCTTTTTACAGAAGTTGATAATTCTATGCGAAGTTCATTCAGAATAAATGTGGCTCTTTCAGGAATAGGAAGTTGGGGAACTTCGACTAATCTATATCCTGAATCCTTGTAAGCCCTTGTGCAGTAGTGAGAAATCAGCTCAGCGATTTCAAAACTCTCCTGTCTAACGCTATCCTGACAATAGATTTCTTTCCATGGAGTCAATATGAATATATGATCGTAGCGGTATCTATCAATAGCATCGAGAAGAGTTTGATCAGGTTCTTTATTAAGAAAATGTGAAAATGCCAGTCCATCAGGTAGTCCACGATCAAAAAAACATAGCTCATGATTATGCGAGTCCAGGTAGTCATTTATCCTACTATGAAGGATCTTCTCGCCAAACCCAGGGTCTTGCTGCGAATTTGCCGTTGCAATGGGAGGCTGTATCCCCTGCTCAATAATTTGCCGTGCACCTTCGGGATATGTTTGATAATCATTATCTCTTAAGTATTCACAGATGCTTGTTTTTCCAGAACCAGGTCCACCAGTTATAACAATATTTAATGCTTTCATAATTAAGTCAAATGCAGCA
>JAYEFL010000321.1:0-1922 GCA_034658635.1 Bacteroidota bacterium
AATATGTATTTATTGTCGCCTATTATGGTTCGAATCTGCTCTGTGTTGGGAGTGGACAATAAATTTCTTACTGTTGTGTCATCACCATCCAGAAAGAGGTGATGCTTTTCTTTTAAGATCTTGCTTAACAGTGTTGTCTTACCTACCTGCCTAGCGCCTACTACCACTACAGTCTTACCGCTATTTATCTTATCCTGGATTTTCTTTTCTAATAGTCTTGAATACATATTTGCGGCAATATAACCACAACACAGGTAATGACCTATGGTTATGTTATTTGGTCAGTATAGTATTGCCTGTTAGCTAAGTTTTAGCTTGTGCACAACGTTGAGTGTATGATTTCGTAAGGGATTGCGGGCTTCAAACCTATCAAACCACCACCCAAATTAAAAGCGAGTGATCTTGTTCGAAACCCTCTTAAACCCTGATGAATTATACACATTGTTGGCATTTCGTTCTTTTTTTATCTTCAAGTCCCTTAAATTCATCGCCGGATCCTTATTCAGGGTATTTCAGATTGTCATAGGTGTAGTTAAAATATTCTGCGTCTTCTTTTTGATGAACTTCAAGAATAAAATATTCACTATTTTTTTCTTCGTCAGGTATCGCTTCTTCACATTGTATCAAAAACAATTCACGAGCATATTTTTTTAATTCAGTTAAATATACTTCTGTATTAATACCCTTACTGGTCTCTTTTACATATAGTAAGCATTCTTCGATATAATTCCGAATAAATAATATTCTGCTTAAATCCTCTTCCAAGATTTCTGAGTCATATTTTTTTACTGTGAAAACGCTTCTTATTCCTATTTTTGAAATAGTCAATATATTATCATTCATTTTATTTTCCTTTAATAAACATATAACTTTCTTGTATTTTCCTAGCAATCCTATTAAGACGGCAGACAATAATGCTAACATAGGTCTTCAAAAATGTTATCTTGTTGGATGGAAACTATAGATTTAAGAAAGCAATCAGATGATGTTAGAAATCATACACGGAAACAAGCTCACAATTTATTACGGAAGGGCATAACTCAAGTAGAAGTCGCCCAATTATTGGGTGTTCATCACATCACAGTAAATCGCTGGAGCAAACAATTTGCAGCAGATGGGCAGAAAGGATTAAAAGTCAATCAACGTGGAGTCAAGACAGGCCAAGGCCGCGTACTCAGTATAGAGCAGGAAAAAGAAATTCAGATAATGATTATCGATAAGACACCAGATCAACTCAAGCTTCCCTTTGTATTATGGGATCGTAAAGCGGTAAAAGAGCTGATTCAAACACAGTACGGAGTTACGGTGGCAATTCGTACGGTTGGTGATTATCTCCTCCGCTGGAACTTCACTCCTCAGCGTCCGGCAAAGCGAGCTTATGAGCAACAACCAAAAGCTGTTCAGCGATGGCTAGATGAAGAGTATCCAAAGATTTTACAACGAGCCAAGCAAGAGGAAGGTGAGATTCACTGGGGAGATGAGACCGGTTTTCGTAATGATCACCATTATGGTAGAGGATATTCGCCTAGGGGGAAGACACCCATTGTTCGCTTGTCGGCGAAGCGTGTAAGCACCAACATGATCTCAAGTATCACGAATCAAGGCAAGGTACGCTTCATGATCTATAGCAAGAGTATGAATGCACAGGTATTGATCAAATTCCTAAAAAGATTGATCAAGGTTAGTGACCGGAAAATATTCCTTATCCTAGACAATCTAAGAGTTCACCACGCAAATCTTGTTAGAGGATGGCTTGAAGGTAAAGAGGATAAGCTGGAGATCTTTTTTCTGCCCTCATATTCACCGGAATTAAATCCTGATGAATATTTGAATAATGATATCAAACAAAGCGTGCATTCTAAAACTTTGTTCAGAGATGAAAAGAGTTTAAAGAAAGGTGTTTTATCTCATATGCGAATGTT
>JAYEFL010000322.1:0-1919 GCA_034658635.1 Bacteroidota bacterium
CGACTCCTTATAGAAACCAAGAATTCCAACAAACAGAATACCGGCCAATCGACCGGTTATTACTATTGTTTTCGAGTATACAAAGCTTATTAGATGATCTATTCCTCTGTCACCACCACCTGTGCATTGTATCCTTGCTCATATCCTTTGCGATTGATTGTATACAATATAATAGCCTTTGCCCTCTTTGGACACTTCAGGGGGCCGTTGAAAAAAGACTTCAACGCCCCGGGTTGAGATTTATGGCTTGTTCGGGCCGCCCAAGGGCAAGGCAAGCCGTTTCGACTGTAACATGCTGAACAATCTAACATCCCATCTACGCTTATGTTAATTTCGGTGGTGACCCATTCAAGCTGCCTGATGGACGCTGGATCGAGGCAGAGAACTATATTATCGATGTGCCGTAAAAACAAGACCTCTTGCTAAATTCAGAGCAGCGAATAATATTAAAGGAAAGAGATTGGGGATGAAAATGCTGATCTTTATACTACCGGGAACTGATTGAAGGACACTACCACATGTAACCGTGGAGTTTGATATGGATAAGAAATTCACTGGATCAGCGGAACGTCATGGTGAAATAGCAAGAGATCTTTATTCGCTTAGAGCAACGATAAATATGCCTGAAGTTGTTCTTAATGAGAATTGGGAGATTATAGGATATTCACCTAATTTTCTTCATCTGACTAACAGTATTTTTGATTTCTGTGACAAGAGGAAAAAATTTAAATATTTTCTGAAGGAGGGTGATTTTGATAGGATCGAAGGTTATATAAAAAAGGTTAAGGCTTTAGAAAACTTGCCATACGATAAAGGAAAAAAATGGCAACTGAAGTATAAGGGCCCAACAGCTTCTGATAAAATCGGTGAAACCTGGATATCCAATAGAGGTATTAAACAAAACCGGTGGGCAATCAAGAAGGTTGATGGGACTATGAAGATAATCCACGATGCGGATTTCGAAAATCCGGTAGATCGTTATTTAATGTATAAATACGACTTAGAGGGCGCTGATGAGGATACTAAAATAAACTATAAAATAAAAACCTCCTCAATAAAGGAGAATATAAGGGACCTGTCTGTTGTTATCTCCGGTATTTCCGGGGATGCCTCCAAGTATCCTGATTCATTCGGTTACACCGGATGCACTGGTTCATTTAATAATTCTGTAGCGAAGCTCCAGCGTCTCGGTGCTAATGTCACCACTATTCAGGAGGTGCTGGAACCTGATACTGAATACTTTATAATTTACGAAAGAACAGGCGGCAGAATAACAAGAATACTTAGAAATTTAAAAACCGGTCTGGAGCAGCCGCCTATTGAGATGATTGATTCAAACGCTATTTACGATATATATAATCATTTTGGCTTTACGACTTATTCAGGTGATCTCGAGGTATATGATGTAGAAGCTTTTACACGCAAATCGATCCTTTCCATTGAGCAGTTTAAAATCCCCTTTGATTTCGAAGTGAGATTAAAAGATGAAAAGATAGAAGAGAAAGTATTCAAGTTGAGAATCGGGCAGGATGCAGTTGATGGAAAAACTCGTATAAAACTATTGTTCGAAGACATTACAGAAAAAAAACGAATTAATGTAGAACTGGAGGAATCATATAAGAAATTGCGCGACTTGGCTTTGCATCTGCAAATAATCCGGGAAGATGAAAGAAGCCAGATTGCCCGTGAGATTCACGATGAGTTGGGACAGGCGTTATCTGCTTTGAAGCTGGATATGTACACTTTGAAAAAAAGACTGCCTCAGAATCAGGAACCACTGATTGAGAAGGCAGATTCAATGTCAAATCTGATTGACAATACCAGCTTGGCGTTACAGAGGATTACTGCTAATCTGAGACCTAGATTACTGGATGACCTCGGTCTTACACCGGCAATCGAATGGCAGTTGGAGGAATTTG
>JAYEFL010000323.1:0-1915 GCA_034658635.1 Bacteroidota bacterium
GCCAAATGTAAATGAACTGCGCGCCCGAAGGGCGGGAATCCTTTATCAGAACTTATTCTGCTTTCTATTGCTTAAGTTCTGATAAAATTTTAATCGTCCCGCCCGAGCCTGTCAAGAAGTTGTTGATAGCGCAATCCAGTAGGTGCTGTAAACCCAAATAACATTTTTTATGAAATTGTTATTTCTTTATGCAGGAATTTCTATCATTAAGAATTGAAGATATCTCGGGTGAACCTCCAATAGCGCTTTTCACTCTTTCAACAAATATCCAAAGTATCCAGACCACTCTCTCAACAGGATGGAGTGAGACAGATGGCCCAGTGTCGATCCCAAAGATCCTGAGGATGTTGGAGGAACAGTCTCAATCCAACCCTCATATTTCTTCACTTTCCATTTCTGATGATGGCAGAGTAGCCTTTCGCAAAGTAGAATGTTCAAAGTGTGGGTCAAATCACTGCAATAAGAATGGAACCCAGCGACGACAGCTGAAAGGCTTCTTCAATACTGTACTGAAACTGAGACTTCAGAAATACCGTTGTAAGAAATGCAATCACCCTTTCAAAGTAGATCTGAACCATCTCATTCCAAAATATGGTCATTATTCGAGAGATTTACGAGCACTTGCAGTTAGCCATACTGGCAACAGGGCCCTATCCCTGAATGAAAGTGTAGAATTGACCCATGAGGTCACAGGAGTCCAGGTAAGTCGTGAAACTGTACGTTTATGGAAACTGGACAAAGGAAAACACATACAGAAAAGGCTGGACGAAGAGAAAATAGAGTGGTCTGGCATATATTCATATGATGAACAATATGTAAAGATTAAGGGCAAACAACAATATCGTGCTCTCATTTACGATGTCAACTTGGATAGACCAGTAAGAGAAGCAGTTTTACAGGCTCTCAGAGACGAGGATATTAAAGAATTTCTTTCCTCATCCCTCAAAGATAAGCCAGTTAAAACTTTCATCACCGATGGTGTTCGCCATTATACGGTCATAATAAATGAGTTGTTTCCTGAAGCCTCACATCAACGATGCGTCCGCCATGCTATGGCCAAGGTAAGAGAAGATTTCAATTTAGCAGCAGGACTCAGTAAATCTTCATCAGGTCCATTGCCAAAGCATCTTCAAGAGTTATTTGGTGAAATCTGGAAGATTTTTCTGGTCTCACAAAATGTAAAAGAGGCAGAGGATCGGTTCGAGAAGATCTGGAAAAAACGGTTTGACTATCCCTATCACGTGCGGCATAGACTTGAATTGATGTCAAAGGATTTTGTATATTTAACTGAGTATCTGGTGAACAAGGATGTTCCAAAAACGAATAATCCTGCTGAAACCTATTTTCAGAGAACCTACCCCGGCCGGATTAAAAGAAAGTTCCAGACAGCCGAGGGTTTACAGGCACAGTTATTGTGCTTAGAGATGAGTAAAGGAGGAGTAACAGTTGATGGTATCGGTCCCAGCGATGTTCTCCGCACAACCTATGAAACCTTTGCTAAATTTCTCGTTTAGATAAAACCCGGCACTGGCCTTGATTAAACCGAATAATTACTTTGAGTGTAAGGCCCAATGTGGAAAGTGATTTTCTGAACGAGCTTTTCACACTGTGATTAGTTCTGTGATCTAAAATGGTACATTGTCCAAAATCATATATTTGGATATATCAATTCTGTGATATTGGATTCCCACCAAACCAAGGCAGATATTCCAGATTTCGGGTGAAAAGAGGAAGGGTATATAAAGCCACCGGAGCGTATATATATAGCTTCATTTTAAAGTTGTTGATGGATGAAATTCTGCAATGCTTTTTCAGTGTGCTGGCAACGCTGGTATTTTATCAACAACTTTTGGACAGGCTCGTTGTAAGCACTGCTGGCGCTATTGCGATGTCGAACCTGACTTCGATTATTTGC
>JAYEFL010000324.1:0-1911 GCA_034658635.1 Bacteroidota bacterium
GACGGAGTTGAGGTAATTAATGCCGGAGAAACGGGATGTACTGTAGCAGAAGGTCTGACCCGGATTGACGATGATGTGCTTACGCATTCACCTGACTATGTGCTGGTGATGTTTGGGATGGATGATGCCCTGGCAGGTGTTAAAACTCAAAATTTCAAAGCGGATCTGGAAAAAATTGTGGACAGGATCGGTGAAGGAAAGGCAAAGGTAGTTCTGTTAACTCCCCCGCCGATATCGGAACGGATGTCTGTTAAGTTCGCTATGGATAGCCTGCGCAATCAGCAAGCTCATTTGTCAGGGATGGTTCAGAATATCCGTGATCTGGCAAAAGAAAGGAAGCTTCCCCTTATTGACTTTCATCGATATTTTCTCGATAATCACCTGGCATACAGTCATTTATTTGAAGGCTGGCTTCCTGATGCAGTAGCACAAACTGCTATGGCTCCGTTTGCTGCTGGAGAACTACTTCCGATGATGGGAGTAAAAAATTATCCCAATCCAATATTGAGTGACTATCGCAAAGCATACAGGGATACAAGTGGTGATCCAAACTGGAAGCATAATGCTTTCACAGATCTTACTTTTTTTGGTGGTCAGTTCTACCTTGCATTTCGAAATGGAGGGGGTCATGCTCCACCTCCTCCTCCAAGCGGGAGAGTGATAGTACTGAGGTCGGTTGACGGTATCCTATGGGAGAGAGAGGCGACTCTCGTAGTATCAAATGTTGATCATCAGGCTGATCCGAAGTTTCTTATAGTGGGTGATCTTCTGTTTGTGTATTGTGCAACCAGAAATATTGATAACCCTTCGGGAGGTCATACTACTTTTGGTTTTGAAAGACTTGCCGCCGGGGAATGGAGTGAGCCCTTTAAGTGTGCTGACGGTGTTTTCTGGCGAGCGAAAAAATGGCGCGACAAGTATTATGTGGCAGCCTATGCCAGAGCTGAAAAAGATGCGGCAGTGAAGATGCTTTCCAGTTTAGACGGACGTAGTTGGGATGTGGTTTCGAACATTCTTGCTTACGAAACCGGTGGTAATGAAACAGACCTTTATATAGAAAATGATGTACTTATGGCATATTCCCGTTGTGGAGATGGGAATAACCATGAGATGATCATTTCCACCTATTTTCCCGAAGAGGATTATTGGGATTCCGCAACTACCGGGCGTCTAATTCATGCACCTTGTGTTTTTAAAGTAGGTGAACTAACAATGATTACCGGTAGATATTGTTCTCAGTCAGATGATGGTTTCCGGGATTTGCGAAAGGATTGGAATGCCTTCACTTCAGGCGATGATGCTGAAATGGAGAAAGCCGACCCGGCCCGCGTTGAGGCCTACCACCATGGCCTCAGAACGGGCGTCTTTGTGATTGATGGAACCCGTCCCCGCCTGCTTATGGAACTTCTGAGTGCTGGTGACAGCAGTTATCCGGGTGTGGTAAAATACGGAAATGAGTATTTGATCAGCGATTACTCCATGCATGAATATTATCCGTATATCAACAATCCCGGAGATTGGAATACACCGTGTGATATTTATGTTTCCCGAATTCGTTTTAGATAATAATGGCAATGAAAATAAATCTCAAATCAATAATCAGAGGACTGGTTCTTTTAACAGTTTTTACTACAGGCATATTATCTAATTTGAGTTGTAGCCTGCAAGATGGCGATAAGAGCAGCCTGGGAAATACCCTCATGGTATGGACAGTTGACCCTCTTGACGAAATACAACCCGATGCTTTACCCAAAGATGCCCGTTGGGGTTATGGCGTGATAGCTTGTCAGGGTGAGTATGAAAGCGCTCAGATTGCAATTCGCACAGAAGAAAAAAAGCTTAAGGTTCATATTGAAGCCACCGATTTGCTGCAGGCCTTGGGTCCGGGGCATTTTGACATGCAAAACCTTC
>JAYEFL010000325.1:0-1908 GCA_034658635.1 Bacteroidota bacterium
CCCGTGACGCCCGATAAAAACCTCCAAATCTGCCATGCCATGAGCCGTTGCTGGTGTATCGAAGTGTTCGGCAGACATGCCAACCTTATTTATGATTTTGGCTTCGAATGCACGCTTCATTGCCATAGCAAGTTGTGGATTTCCGGAAACAAATGAGAAATCAATATCACCGGCAAATTTCATATCCACAAAACCTTCATCCATCCAACTTCCCACTCCGGCAAAGAAAACTTTAAAGTTTTCAGGTGTAATCTGCATATTGCTGGTTGCGCCTCTATGTCCAGCAACAAAAGCTGTCCACTTGCCACCATCAATGACATCTTGGCCTTTAAACTCATGAAGCACTTCATTGATCGAATCAAAAACAACTTTTCTGCGCCAGGATAAAAGTTCAATTTCAACCTCTGACCCTCCGGTTGAAAACATCAGTCCCAGATAAGCAGTCGCTCCCTTCTGTCCAAGGTGACGGATTAAGTCTCTTTTAACCTGCATCAGAAGATGCCTTGGCTCCAAACCATCGGGTATTTCCATAAATGCCAATTCTCGATAAAAAGCCTTGGCCGTCATTTGATGGTTAAGTATTTTTTGTAAATTGCGGGCAATCTGTACACGCACGTCAAGGTCACTGCCACTGGCGGATTTGGCACGGGCACCTGAAGCAACAATATCCAGAACCTCCAGCCATGCTGGTTTATCTTTTTTTTGTTCCTCCGCAGCAAATGAAATAGAAAGAATTGAACTAAAAGCGAGAAGGAAAAGGGTAAAAATAAAAAAAAATCGCCTGCCCATAAAAACCTCCATTCAATACATTTCAGATGTACATATAGGTTTAATTCCCTATAGTTTACAATAATCTTTAGGTTATTCCAGCCTGTTTTTGGATGCGTTACTTTGCTGTCGCTTTCCTCATATTCTTGCAGTATTTCTACTGATCTTTCAGATGCATAGGTGCTGGAATCTGATAAAGTGTATAGAAAGGGTGAGGGCGGTGGGTCTTAAAGGCAATGAATTAAATTGGGAGGTACAGATAACATGGTGCAGTTAATCCTCATTTTTAACATTATCATCATGTTTTTGTCTTGGTTAGCCTGCTGGGTGATCATCACTCCAGCTTATAATCATTTTATCCAATACGGGGAGGCTGGCAGTGTTTTGCCATATCTTACCCAGCTTGCTATTGATGCACGGGTTTTTCTATTGTTGATACCCATATTTTGGGTTGCCATATCCTTCTGGGTCTTTAAGATAATTGTTGAAAAACAAAAGGAAACCAGGCAGCAAGGTCTCTTGCTTTTCATCATGATCAGTATATCGTCAGTATTTATAATGGTGATTTTTTATGGATTAGCGGGGATTCTTCCGTACCTGAAAATAGGAGTAAGTCCTTAAAGATTTTGATAATTTATTCAAGATTATCAGTGGGTACATAGCAAATCTATATCTTCAGAACACTTATCTTGTTTTATCTGGGGGTGTATTTAGCTGATAAACTTTGCTTGGATATGGTTTTTGAATAGGCTATGCTCCTCGCCATGCGAACTTTACTCACCACCCTGCACAGCAAATATATCCATGCCAGCCTGGCGTTGCCTTGTCTCGCAGCATATTGCAGAGACGAATGTGGGGAGATTCAGATCCGCGAATACTCAGTCAATGAGCCAAAAGAGATTGTGTTGGCGCAGATCGTTGCTTGTGATGCTGAAGTGATCTGTTTTTCGGTCTATCTGTGGAATCGGATTGCAACGCTTGAGTTAGTTGATTGCTTAAAGCGAATCAATTCTAAACTGAAAATAGTTCTTGGCGGACCGGAAATATCGTTCGAGGACGATAATTTTTTTGAATGCTACCCGGTGGATGCGCTGATTTGTGGCGAGGGAGAAATTCCTCTGCACCATGTTTTATCTGCTT
>JAYEFL010000326.1:0-1906 GCA_034658635.1 Bacteroidota bacterium
CAATCATGGAATTTATTCAACAGTCAATTTGCTTGGCATCAGTGGTTATTTTTTGCCGATGGTGTTTATGTATTTGTTCAGTTTTATGGCGATTGTTTCAATTTCATCTTGCAGGGTTGAATGATCCTCATTTGTTATTAGCCCCCGATTATGAGCCTTTTGAAGCCATGTCTTTGTCTCGTATAATGATCCTCTGCTGTAATAGCAAAATTGTTTATTGTCTTTGAAATGAAATTTGCCGAATCCTTCACTTAAATTTGCGGATATGGAATCTGCCGATCGTACCAGTTGCTTCCCGATAGTATCTTTTGAGAAGTAATTCCATATATCTACGATTTGCCAAACCTTTTCTCCCAAGTTCATTGAAAGCTGATATATCTGCAAATCCTCCAGTTTCATAAAACAAATTTCCTTAATGACCAATGACGCCGAAGGCCAGTGACTAATGACGGCGAAGCCAAATGACGAATGACCATTTCTTCACCCCATCTGTAAACACCTGCCTTGGGCATCTCCGCCCACAGACTTCTTTTTTCTTTCAGCTCAATATTTAATTGCTTGTGAGATACATTTTTATTAACAGCAGCATCCTCTGGATGGTTGTCCAGCCATATTAACGCATCTGACAAATCGATTGGTTCTGATTGATACAAATTTTCATAAAGATTTTTCAGCTAAGCATATCGCGATATACACATCATTTATATTGTAACGCGATATTTTGAGTTCTGCTGCACACCGAACGGCCTTCCTCATCACTTCAGTATTGCCACTGCACACACGAAACTCTTCTGCGCTCCAGATACTTTCAATTACCCTAACCGCCTCTTCCTCAATTAGCGGGGCGGACATTTTTCTTCCGTCCGTAACGACAGAAAAAAACTCCAAGAGACTCAAGTCCGATATGGCAATTCCATTTTTGCCAAGCAGCGACCTAATCAGAGTCTTAGCTTCGTCATAGATGGAAGAACCCCTGTCGTAGGCGTATAGCAGTATGTTGGTATCTATCCCAACCAAGGGAATTTCTCTTCCATTCTCTCTTCGGCCAGTCGGGAATGGCTTATTTCTTCAGGATCATCGGGCACTCCAATCGGCCGCGCATTATCCAACATTTCTAGAAACTGCTTAGCAGCCTGGCTGAGGTCCTTTGGTCTCTTCTCTTTACGCTCCTTCTCGGGAACTATGATCCTCAGCCTGATTTTCGACCCGAGCTTTATCTCTTCAAGTAAAGAGGATTCGACTGTGATTTTACCCTTCCCAGTTATTTGACCACTGCACTCTATTTCCATGGTATTGCCTCGCAATTCAAAATATTCTCAGCCACGAATAATCACGAATTTACACGAATACAGGCAACTACCCAAAAACCCGTAACCAAGTTTGATGGGGTGTACTTCTTTTTTTATTCGTGTACATTTCGTGTCAATTCGTGGCTAAGTGGCAGTGGGGTGTCTTTGGCTCCTCGTAATTTAAAACAACTTTTTCATTTAATTGGTGAATGGTCGATAGCAATCTGTACGGTTCAAAAATTATTCAAAATCAATCACGAAAACACGAAGGTACGAAAACACGAAAAAAGACACAAGAAAAAAGATGAACGTCCAACATCGAACATCGAACGTCCCTGTCTGCCGCCAGGCAGGCAACATCGAATGAAAAACAAATATCCAATACCGAACATCCAACGGCTATTTATGTATACGCGAGCAGTCTTTCTTCCCAGAGGAATCACGTGAAAAGAGTTTGTTTTCTTGCCGGCGGTGCTTATAATGTATTCAGGACCTAAAGTGATTGGTTCAAGGTTCAGGGTTCAAGGTTCAAAGGTTATAAGATATTGATATACATCACTTTAAAGCACAATACCCAGATTGACCTCTTTCACCCATTGGGTGAAACATGCGTGTCG
>JAYEFL010000327.1:0-1901 GCA_034658635.1 Bacteroidota bacterium
ATCCCTGTAAGCCATTTCAGTCAAGTTAGTCACCTTTTTGAGTCCGCTCGAAGCTTTTGTTATAGGGATTTATCTCAATAGAACAATCTTCACTACATCTGACTGTTTTCCAATTTGAAGTCTCGCAAAATACATTCCGCTAGGCACCAGTTTACCATTTGCGTCAGCTCCAAACCACTGCGTACTATATAGGCCAGTACTCTGTGTTTCGCTAACAAGAGTCTGGATGCTCTGTCCGTGAGTATTGTAAATTTCTAACATTACATTGGATTGTTCTGAAAGTTCATAAGGGATCATTGTACTTGGATTAAATGGATTGGGAAATGCATTCATAAGACTGAACTTAATAGAATTGCTTCCTACATCGAAAATCATGGAAGGAGAGTAAGACACTACTAAATCACAGATAAATTCTGAGCCATCTTGCTCGACCCAAACTTGTGATCCATCCACCAACCAACCTGATATTGTTTGTGAAGGTGCATCGAGACCATCAATTGATGCACTAAATCCCAAATTGTATGTTTTTGTCTCAATTTTAAACCATACAGGAAATTCAGCGAATAGTGGTTGACCGTACTCACCGAATTCAATCTCTTTCCATGCTGAGACTCCATTCGAGTCAACATGCACATCACTAGCATTCACATTTATTGAATCATCCCAAATTAGATTGGATACCAAAGGGATGTTTTCACCACCTCCAGAATAAAGCTCACATCTATAATCACCCTCAGCCACTATTTTGAATCGGATTTTACTAATTTCTATTGTATTGACGGGAAGATCTTCCTGATCGTATCTGACTGCAACTGGTTCGCAGTAGCCGTCTATTTCACAATCATCAATCCAGTATAACTCATTTTCATCAGATTCGTAATATCTTAAAGTGTCGAGAATGATATCTTGAGCTACGATATGATTACCCATTAATAATGAAAATAGCATCATATAGTACGGAATGTTTGTTCTCAATTATTTATTCCCTATAACGTATTGCGCTTGAGCGGCTTCTATACACATTTACACTTTGCAATATTACTGTATCCTTGTAAGCCATTCTAGTCAAGCTAGTCTTTCGTTTGAGTCCGCTCGAAGCAGCTTGTTAGCCAGGCATTTATTTGTTTGAAATATGTCATATCTGATATATATTTCTAGTCATGAATATGCATGACAAAACACTTGTTTGGTTACATGGAGAAGTCAAAACTCCTCCTTTCTCGTCTGAAGCAAGAATTGAAGCTGGATATTTGTTGAGATTGCTCCAGATGGGGGAGAAGCTTAGTCTTCCACAATCTAGACCAATGCCAAGTATTGGCCCTGGAGTTCATGAACTGAGGATCAACGATGAAAAAGTTACTTGGCGAGTGGTGTACAGAACTGATGGGGATGCTATTGTTATTCTTGATGTATTTGCCAAAAAGTCTCAGGCAACACCCAAAAAAGTGATTGATGTTTGTAAAAAAAGAATGAAGGAGTATGACAATGCTCAAAGAGAAAAAAGAAAGATTAGAAAGTAAGGGCTGGAAGGTCGGTTCTGCTGAGGAATTTCTCGGACTTACTCCTGAAGAATCTGCATATATCGACCTTAAGATCAGCCTAAGTGCAAATCTTCGAAAATTACGAGCAGACCAAAATGTTACCCAAGTTGAATTAGCAAAGATTCTCCATTCCAGCCAGTCACGTGTGGCAAAGATTGAGAAAGGTGATCCAACTGTTTCGATTGATCTTATCATTAAGTCTCTTTTAGCTCTTGGTGCTTCTCGGAAACAAGTTGCTCGTGCGATTTCTTCATGATTTCTTGCTCTGGCTAACGTCCCGGGCTTAAGCTGCCCAATACAACTTCTTGGCTTTGTCTCAAATGATGTATATTAATATTCATAATCGTTTTGTACGCTCCC
>JAYEFL010000328.1:0-1888 GCA_034658635.1 Bacteroidota bacterium
AGTTGAGGCAACCCGTTCTTTCATAAAAATTTAGCTTGCGTTCCACTGATTCATATACGATATTATGTATATGGATTTTGAAATTAAATATAGAGGAAGGGTTGCCACCGCTCGTGACGTTGATTTCATCAATAATCTAATTTCAGAAAATCCAAATCATAGCCGTCGAGCATTATCTCAACAATTGTGCAAAGCCTGGAATTGGGTCCAAGCCAACGGCGCTTTGCAGGATATGATTTGTAGAGGTTTTATGCTCTATCTTGAATCGGAAGGGTATATTAAACTTCCTCCCAGAAAATGCCTGCCCAACAATCCCTTAGTAGATAGAACCCCCCCCGCAAGAGTTACGATTGATCGTACACCTATCGACAGGCCTTTATCAAGACTTCTTCCCTTGGAGATACGACAAGTTCGTCGCAGTCCATTTGAGAAATTATTTAATGGGTTGATTTCCCAGTACCATTATTTGGGCTATTGTCATCCGGTGGGAGAGCATCTGAAATACATTGTCTATTCCCAGGAAAGACCAGTTGCCTGTTTTTCATGGTCCTCATCGCCTCGGCATATTGGTTGCAGGGATAAATTTATTGGCTGGTCCCCTGATGTCCGCATGAAGAATTTACGTTACATTGCCTATAATAGTCGATTTCTTATCTTGCCCTGGATCCGGTCTTCCAATCTTGCCTCTCATTTATTGGGCCAGATGGCCAAGCGCCTTCCTATTGACTGGGATAGGGTATATCATCATTCTGTCTGTTTTATAGAGACTTTTGTGGATACAGAACGTTTTTCCGGAATTTGTTATAAGGCGGCCAATTGGATTCATCTCGGCGTTACTACGGGTCGCGGTAAAAATGATCAGACTCATAAACCTAACCGGTCGATTAAGGCGGTTTGGGGCTATCCTCTTTTCAAGGATTTCAGGAGAGTATTGCACGATGGCTAAAGTACCGCAAATACCAGACATTCCGGAAGGTGAAAGGACTCCTTTCGTCGCACAATTATTGGACGTCATTCGTTATCAAGCAGAACTTATCCAGGGTCTTAAGGATGAAATTGCTGTTCTGAAAGGAAACAAGCCCAAGCCAAAAATAAAGCCAAGTAAAATGGAAAAAGGCTCAAATGGTAATCAAGATAAAGAATCCTCTGAAAGCAAACGTTCCGGTTCCGAAAAAAGAAGTAAGACTTCTGAACTTCCGATTCACGAAACAATTAAAATCCCAGCAGAGAATGTCCCGGAAGGAAGCGTCTTTAAGGGACATAAAGACTTTGTTGTTCAAGGACTTATTATTAAATGCCATAACATTTGTTACCGGATGGAACGGTGGGAGACTTTGGACGGCGGTTATGTGGAAGGAAAGCTTCCCTCTTCTGTGCGAGGACACTTTGATTCCGTACTTGTCAGTTATGCGATATACCAATATCACCAATGTTGTGTAACACAGCCTTTGCTGCTTGAAGCGCTTCATGAGTTTGGGGTTGATATTTCATCGGGTCAGCTTAATAGAATATTAGTGGAAGGCCATGTTGGTTTTCATCAAGAGAAAGATGATATTCTAAGCGCTGGTCTTGAAATTGGCTCCTACATTAATGTTGACGATACCGGCGCTCGCCATAATGGAAAGAACGGTTATTGTACACACATCGGAAATGATTTATTTGCCTGGTTTGAAAGCACAGAGTCGAAAAGCCGTATCAATTTTCTCAAGCTTCTCAGGGCCGGCTATACTGATTATCACGTTAATTCGGAATCATTAATATATATGAAAACACAAAAACTGCCCGAAGCACAGTTCCAACTTCTTGACAGACATGATATAAAAGTATTTCCCAATAGTGAGCAATGGGAGAATCATCTGCAAAGGCTTGGGATTACTCACAAGCGTCA
>JAYEFL010000329.1:0-1885 GCA_034658635.1 Bacteroidota bacterium
ATTGAGATGGAATATAATTGCCAGAGAATGCATTCTACCATCGATTATCAGGCACCGGATGCTTTTGAACAAAAATATTTAGAAAAAATCAGACTTTCGGAGTGTCTACTTTCTTGACAAACTCCAGTAGCGTTCAACCTCAGTACGCAAAGAATACGTTTCTTTGTAGAGAAGAGAATCGTGTGGAACGCGAGAGCGAGCGTCATCAGTGAGGTCAAGATATTTAGTGCAGCCGTATTGAGCGTCTTCAGTAAAACATAGTTTGTTGAGCGGACATCCGTTGGGAAACTTTTTTGCGATTGACGTGTTAGCTTTGATTGCGTAGCGAAACTTAAGACGATCACGATTACCTTCAGTCCATGTGCCGGCAGATTTCATTTCGATGCCAGTCTCACAGAGATACGAGCATGAACAAAGTAAAAAGAATAAAGGAAATAGAATTATGAGTAAAAATAAATTGCATGGTTCAATTATATTGACCTATCGTTGCAACGCTAAGTGCAATATGTGTGATGTTTGGAAATTTCCGACTAAGCCGTCTGAAGAGATCGGGCTGGAGACAATCGCAAAATTGCCGGAGATGTTTTTTACTAATATTACCGGCGGCGAGCCGTTTGTGCGCACGGATCTGTCTGAGATCATTGATATTATCCACAAAAAAACAAAGAGAATTGTAATAAGCACGAATGGATTCTTTACCGATCGTATTATCAATTTGTGTAAGAAATATTCGGATCTCGGCATTCGTATCAGTTTGGAGGGAATGCAGGAAGCCAATGATAAGATATCAAGACTACTTTGCATAAGTTGCACTTGTTAAATAAAAATCAACTGTCACGGGCCGCTGAATTATTATTTTGTGAGGACACTTTCATGGAAGTACAGGCCGCAATATTCGCAGGAACTGACAAACTGACTTTCTTGTCGTATAGGAAAGTATATCGCTCCAAGGAATCTCGGCTTTTCAAGTTGTGAGGCGGTAGCCGAGCTTTCTTGGATATTAAGATTTAGGGGTATCCGTTTCACTCAAGTTGAATCAAGATATAGTGGGAAAAGCGATAATAATCCAGTTAAACCGCAACAACATCTTGTGGTTACTGGAGTCAACCGGATACCCCTATTAAGATTTTTAATGGGGATCTGTTTAGTTTACGCCAGCAAGCAGAAATTTATATTAATAGTAATATAAAATGGCGCGCGGATTTAAGTGAGAGTCGTCGCAAAGAGATTCCCGAGATACCTATTAGGGCTATTTCAGAAGCTATTGGTAATTCACTCTGCCATCGCGATTTTGGAAATCCCAAAGGTAATGAAATCGCGATTTTTAAGGATCGTGTTGAAATATATAATCCCGGGCTTTTTCCATCGGAAATCGATCCGGAGGATTTCTTTTCAGGCCATGAACACTCAATTCTGCGCAATCCTTTGATTGCTGAAACAATGTATAAATCCAAAGATATTGAACGCTGGGGAAGTGGTATTAAGCGCATTCATGATGAATGTGTTACTGCTGATATTATGGTGGAGTTTAAGCGGCTTAAAACCGGTTTTGTTGTGGTCTTCCACCGACCAGAATGGGGGACAAATATCAGGTTGGAAAAAGGCGACAAGAAAAGTAAGGTAAAAAGTAAGGTAAAAAGTAAGGTAAAAAACAACGGAAAAGTCATTCTTCTGATAAGAAAAAATTCTGTAATTACTATCCCTGAGATTGCTCAACAACTTGATTTGAGTCTTGCCGGCGTTGAGAAAATTATTAGGAATTTAAAGCAGGAACAACTTTTACGCCGCATTGGCCCTGCTAAAGGTGGATATTGGGAAGCGCTATAATAAAGATTGAAAAACTTAGATAAGGAATACCATTTATGAGTTGGGAGTTTGGAGTTAA
>JAYEFL010000330.1:0-61595 GCA_034658635.1 Bacteroidota bacterium
TGAGCATTTATCTAACTACCAGATTTTTCTGGCTTCTCGTTCTCCCAGAAGAGAAGCCAGAAAAATCTGGTAGTTAGATAAATGCTCAAGAAAACTATTCATATCTGATTGCCGAGACTTTTAAACAAGAAATACGCCACCGGTGCATATAGCAAGCCGAAAAACATAATCAACTTTGCGATATAGCTAGTAGATTTCCAATCTGCCGCTACCTTAACTTTATGCACCTTAACAAGTAACACAATGAAGGGAAAAAACAAAAGTAAAACGAAGTAAGTTAGGCTTAATTTATCAGGTAAAAACAGAAAAAATATTAGTGCCAGAACAACCAGAGTTACTGAAGCTACACTGAAAACGAGCCTTTTAAAATGCGAAATTCCCATAAGGATGGCCAGCGTTCTGCTTCCTGCAAGACTATCACCCTCAACATCTTCACCATCCTTTATCAGTTCACGAATAAAATTGCTTAAGAATGCGAACAGAGAAAATAGTCCGACCCACATAACAACAGGCTTGAACAAGTTTGGATTGTCAACAATAATTGCCGCATGCTTTTGTATGAGTAATGGATATTCAAATAGTATTACTAACAAAGGAACCGTTCCTGTCAAAATACTAACCACCAGATTACCAACCAGAGGTTTATGCTTGAGACTAAGGGAATATATCCAAAGGACAAAGGGAACAACTAGAAATATTAAAGTCAGCCATGGAATCCAATGATATAATGCAATAAACACCCCTATTGAAGCACCAATAAAATTCAATGAAAAATGGCTCAGAATGGCCATTCTTCTGCTCACAAATCGATCAATAACTACCCGGTATGGAGAATTAATACGATCAGCTTTCACATCATGAAAATCATTAATCACGTTACCAGCAGCAGTTATCAGTACTGTTGAAATCACCAGCAGTGCAAAACTCCATTCTGGCATAACCGAGTCAAAACCCAATAAATCCAGCAATGGTACGACTATTGACCACCTCATCAGGTACATTGTTAAGATCACCATTATCAAATTTGGCAACCTGACAAGGCGTGAAACTGCTTGTATCCGAATCATATTATCACCCCCACTTTTTTTGAGCACGCATAACCTGTTCAATAACATCCCTCACACACCCTTCTCCTCCAGATAAGTCAGAAATATACGCGCTGCATGATTGAACCTCTTCAACTGCATCAGAAGGGCAGGTAGCCAACCCAACCACATTCATTGCTTCCACATCAGGTATATCATCACCCATGTATAATATCTCATGAAAAGACAGCATATACTTCTGTGCAAATTCAGTAAGATCTTTCAATTTGTTCTTTGAATCAAGATATACATCTATCACTCCTAAACCCTTAAACCGATCTCGGATAGACAGGGATCTGGCACCTGAAATAATGCAGATCTGATATCCAGACATAGCGGCTTTCTGGATTGCATATCCATCCTTTGTGTTCATGGTTCTCATCAAATCTCCGCCAGGATGCAAGACTACTTTGGCATTTGCCAACACCCCATCGACATCAAAAACAAATGAGCGAATACCAACAAGTTGTTCTTTAAAAAAAGGCATAAACTGTCCTTAATAACTATTCATATTCATCACTGATAGAATTTGATATAATCCTATATAAATTCTTGTCATTTGCGCAACAAGATAATAAATCTAAATGCTTTTTAATGGTATCATGATCTCCACGACGAGCCGGACCAGTTTGTGCACCTTCTGCACCCAGCTCATAGGCCTTGCGAATAGTCTCAACTACTAATGGTCTGATCAGGTCATCTGAAAGTCCAATTTCACTGATTAGCTTCTGAGCTTTTCCCTGCATATAGTTAGTGAAATTTGATGCGAAAACTGCAGCAAGATGTAATTTCTTTCTTCTTTCAGAGTTCAGAAGAATACCACTGGCCCCAAGTTCGCCCACCAATTCAAGCAAGTCACTTTCTACCTCTTTTGAACTGGCCTCCAGGAAAAATGGAATTTCCTCCCATGTTGGAACAAAATCCTTTGAAAAGGTTTGCAAAGGATAAAGAACCCCAAAATTGGTGCTATTCATTCCCAGATAAGACATAGGGAAGCTCCCGCTTGTATGGATAACAACCGAATTTCGCTTGGGCAGCCTTGGTAAAACTTCATTAATAGCCTGATCAGGCAGAGTCAAAATAATGTGGGTAACGCTGTCAATTATATCTTCCGGACATTTTGAGTATATGGCATCCACCTCATTTGCTAAGGCTTGTCCTTCCCTGGTACTTCTGCTAATAATCTGAACAACCTGCTGCCCTGACTTCTTAAAGGCAACAGTGAGATGAAATCCAAGCGCTCCTGCTCCAATAAATGCAAAACGTTTTTCTGTCATGGAGAAATTTAAATCTTTATGCAAAAATACAACAAACAGAAAGCAAAAAAAAGGGCCTCACGGCCCTTTAAAAATTCTCTGTAATGCTAGAAGACATATCTATTTTCAGCGATCAAAATATCAGCAATTCTTCTGCGGGCATCCTTGACATTAATTTTTTCAGGATCGGTCAGAACTGAAACGGCCTTAAGGAATCTATCAAGCTCTTCGCCTTCAGAATAAGAATTAGCAATGTTGCGAGCAGATTTTGCAGCATTATTAGAAGCATCAAAGACGGCAACATCAAGCATATCTTTGAACACTCCAATGTTTTCAGCTCCTTTCATTCCTTCCATCTTTTTCACCCGAAGGGTAGTAGACTCTGTCACATAAATACTCATGATCATATCTGCCAAACCATTCAGAATCTCTTGTTCAAAAATAAGCTTACGGTCAAACTTCTTTGTAATGGAATGTATAAAAGCCAATACTAAAGTTTTCAGATTATCGATCTGATACTTCTTCCTTGCATAATATTCTGTTGGAATGTCAGCTTTCTTAGGAAGACTCATCAATCCATCAAAGGCTTTGCCGGCTTCTTCATATAAAGGAATATCCTTTCTTTGACCACGTTTCAGCAGGGTATCCACAACAAGAATCCTATTTATCTCATTGGTTCCTTCAAAAATCCGATTAATTCTTGAATCCCGGTATCCCCTGTCAACAGGCATCTCAGCAGAATAGCCCATGCCACCAAAAATCTGCACAGCTTCATCAGATACATAATCAAGAGCCTCAGAACCATAAACCTTCAGAATCGCAGCTTCAACTGCCATTTGGGCAAAAGCCATAATGGATGGACTATCATTCACGCATATCTCCTTGTACTCCTCTGATAACTCATCAACATTTTTTGATGCACGGTAAACGGCTGATTCTGTAGTAAAAGTAACAATCGCCATTTGGGCTAACTTGTACTTAATGGAACCGAAGGTATTGATTAACTGCCCAAACTGCTTCCGTTCATTTGAGTAATTCACTGATTGGCTAATTGCGAGTTTAGCAGCACCCAGAACATTTCCGCCAAGCTTAATCCTTCCCATGTGAAGAATATTCAGGGCAATACGAAAGCCCCGACCACGTCCGCTGAGCAAATTTTCAACCGGAACTTTTACATCATTGAAGAAGATTTGGCGGGTTGAAGACCCCTTAATCCCCATTTTCTTTTCCTCTGGATTATAACTAATTCCTTCAAAGCTACGCTCAACAATAAAGGCACTCAAAACCCTGTCATTATCAATCTTTGCAAATACAGTCATCACATCGGCAAAACCACCGTTAGTGATCCACATCTTTTGTCCATTGAGAATATAATGCTTACCATCTTCAGATAGTACTGCACGGGTTTTTCCATTGTTAGCGTCAGAACCAGCTCCTGGTTCAGTCAGACAATACGCCCCTTTCCATTCCCCTGAAGCAAGTTTTGGTACATATTTTTGCTTTTGGGCATCAGTTCCATAATATACAATTGGTAATGACCCAATTCCTGTATGACATGAGTGGGCTACTGCAAAAGAATATCCTGCTCCCATAACCTCACCAGCCAGCATCGAAGTGACGAACGACTGGCCGAAACCATCATATTCCTCTGGCACAGAGATTCCTAACAAGCCAAGATCACCAGCTTTTGTCAGAAGCTCTGGCATTAAGCCTTCTTCCTGACTATCAACCCGATCAAGAACGGGGAACACTTCGGTGTCAAGAAAATCCTGGCAGGTCTGTGCAATCATTCTCTGCTCCTCATCAAATTCTTCTGGTATGAATACATCTGCAGGATCAGTATCCTTTATCATAAAGGCACCTCCCATAATTGACAATTCTTTTTCCATAGTTACTTAGTTATGTATCATTGCTAGTTTTTATAATTCAAGTGCTTCAGCTACCAGCTCAGCAAGGTCAAAATTCTTAACTTCCTCTTCCTTGCTTGCATACTTCAGCCCATCAGTTAACATCACCATACAATAAGGACAAGCAGTCACAATAATTTCGGCTCCGGTTTCAAGAGCATCATTTGTTCGCTCCACAAAAACTTCCTTATCACCCTTTTCTGCCTCTTTAAACATCTGTCCACCTCCCGCACCACAGCACAAGGCAAAACTCTTACTGCGCTTCATTTCCACCAATTGGGCTCCTAAATTACTTAATACTTCTCTGGGGGCCTGGTATTCTCCATTTGCCCGGCCAAGGTAGCATGGATCATGGTAAGTAATTCTTTTTCCTTTAAAGATTTCATGATTAACCTTCAATTTACCTGAATTAATGAGATCCTTCAGGAATTGGGAATGGTGAATTATGTCAAAATCACCTCCAAGATCCGGGTATTCATTTTTGAATGTATTAAAAGCATGCGGGTCGCATGTGATTATTTTCTGCACTCCGTACCCTTGAAGGATCTCAATATTCATCATTGCCTGCATCTGAAACAACATCTCATTACCTGCCCTTCGGGCTACATCACCGCTAGAGCTCTCCTCTGTTCCCAGAACTGCGTAATCAACATTAAGATAATTAAGTAGCTTAATGAATGACCTTGTTACCTTCTTATACCTGTCATCAAATGCCCCGGCACTACCAATCCAAACCAGATACTCGGGCGATTCTCCCTTAGAATGAAGATCTGCGAATATCCTGGCTTCGTTATTTTCATCCCAGTTCATGCGATCTTCCTGTGAAAACTGCCATGGCGCACCGTTGTTTTCAATATTTGAGAACATGGTATTCAATTCAGCTGGTGCTCCAGCCTCCTCCATAACTATATACCTGCGAAGATCAACTATTAAAGATGGATGATTAATATTTATCGGGCATTCCTGGGCACAAGCATTGCAAGTGGTACAGGCCCATATCTCCTCGGCTGTAAAGAAATCCTTAATCAGAGATTTTTTGTCTGCAAACTCTCTGCCCTCCTTAATCAATCCAGGTCCTTTTTCCTTCATTCTGGCCCTGAGGTCCATCATAAGTTTTCTGGGAGACAATTTTTTCCCGGTTAAATTAGCCGGACAAACCTCAGTACAACGACCACACTGAGTACATGCCAAGGAATCAAAATAGTTTTTCCAATTTACATCTTCCACATCAAGCACTCCAAAACGCTGCACATCTTCTTCATCTTCTGGCACCTCAGCACTCGGATCAAGCATTAGCTTCACCTCCTTTGTAACATTGTCCATATTAATAAGTTTCCCTAATGGCTCGAGGCGACTAAGAAAAACGTTTGGCACCGACATAAACACATGAAAGTGCTTAGAGTATGGGAGGTAGTTGGCAAAAAAGAATATAAATAAAATGTGGCTCCACCAATTTATTTCATGTAAGGTATGAGCACCTGTCTTTGTCAAGCCACTGATCCAGCCAGCCACCACCTGACTAACAGGAAATACCCCAAGCATATCATCTCCGGATAATTGTTCATGAAGAATATAAAAGATATTCGTCCCCAACAGGCTTACCATCAAAAGAAGAATCAGCGAAAGAGCAAAATTAGCATCCACATGGGATTTATGTTTCATCTCAACCCCACCAAATCTTCTGATATTCAGAAAGATTCGACGAAAAAGGAAAATAATGATCAAAACCAGTATCAGGAAAGCAAAGACATCACCTGAAGCAACTATAACATCATAAACAGGGCCAAGAAATCCCAAAACTCTTTCGGTTCCTGCCAGTCCATCAATAATCACCTCAACACTTCCTATCAGAATCACACAAAAACCCCAAAAAACGAGAGCATGCATAAATCCAATTATGGGTTTACGCATAATCTTGGTTTGCCCTATGGCGACACGGAGAGTAATTATGATCCGTTTCCCAATTTGCTTTATTGGAAATCCTTTTCTGGTTTGCTTAAATAAAGCAATCAATCTCCGTAGTGTATAAGAAAACACTCCAAGAGTAAGCAGTAGCGTACCGGCAAAAATGAATTGCTTGACCATTATAACCCAAGTTTAGTTTTGATTCCGACAGAAAACTACCGGACAGAAGAATTAGCTACGACTTAAGCTCCTTAATAGCAGCCACTAACTGTGGCAACACCTTCTGAACATCACCTACGATTCCATAATCGGCAGCCTCAAAAATTGGAGCATCAGGATCAGTATTAACTGCCACAATACATTTTGAAGAACTCACGCCTGCCAGATGCTGAATAGCTCCAGAAATCCCAAAGGCAAAATACAGGTTTGGTGCAATAATCTTGCCTGTTTGGCCTGTATGCTCACTATGAGGCCTCCACCCTTCATCAGACACCGGTCGGGAACAGGCAGTAGCCGCACCTAGTACTTCTGCTAACTCTTCAATCGGGCCCCAATTATCAGATGACTTCATTCCACGACCACCAGAAACAACAATATCTGCATCTGAAAGAAGAATCTGGCCTGTTTGTTTACTAGTAGATTTGACAATAGTTGCTGGAGACAAATCACCAGAAACATCCAAATCATTAATAACTATTCCTTTATGTCTCTCTACGAGTTTATATGAGTTTTGAGCTAATGTTAAAACAGCCCTCTCAGTTTCAATAACCTGATTAGCAAATGCTTTTCCAGAAAAAACCTTCTTTTTAATAATAAAAGGCTTAACACTGTCAGGTAGGGTAATAACTGCTGAAGCCAACCCGGCTTTCAAACGAATGGATAGCCTTGGTGCCAGAGCTTTCCCCGTATTATTATGCGCTAATAACACGATAGCAGCATTTTCCTGATCTGCAACCTCAGCAATAATTTGAGTAAAAACCTGATTATCTAAATTCTCCAACTGTGGAGCTTCAGCTTTGATTACTTTATCTGCTCCATATAGCGCTAATTTATTAAGTTCATCTGTTGCTACACGTCCAATTGACAACACATTTACCGGAACCTGAAGCATTTCAGCTAGTTTGGCAGCATAGGAAACAAGTTCAAAGCTTAGTTTTTTAAACTCTCCATCCCAATTCTCTGTATATACTAATATTGACATTATCTGATTCTTTAAATTTTCATCTACAACATCTTGGCTTCAGTCTGTAACAAGCTTACCAGTTCAGCTACATTATCAGGATCTACAATTTTGCACGGAGGCTTTGGGGTAGGAAGTTCAAAAGAATTAATCCCCGTAAAAGCAGTGGTTCCAGTAGCAGGAACAACTTTAAGAGGCTTTTTTCGAGCCATCATAATTCCACGCATTGCAGGAATCCTTGGCTCTTTAGCAAAACCCTTTTGCACAATTGCCACAAATGGAGCAGGAAGAGAAACCTCCTCGCTCCCTCCATCAATCTCGCGGGAGAGAATAATGTCATCACCATGAAACTTCATCCCTGAAACTGCTGACACAGAAGGTAAACCTAAAAATTCAGAAAGCATTCCACCAACAGCATTTCCATTGTAGTCACTCATCTCTATTCCGCATATAACTATATCAAACTGATCAGATTTCACCACTTCAGCAAGTTCTGCAGCAACAGCAGCAGCATCTGTAGCTTCCATATCAACCCTGATGGCATCGTCTGCACCAATAGCCAAAGCTTTACGAATAGTTGGCTCAGAACCAAGCCCACCAACAGTCACAACGGTTACATGACTGATTTGATTTCCACCATCCTCTTTAAGTTCTAATGCTCTGGTGAGAGCCAACTCATCCCAGGGATTAATAACCCATTGAACTCCATTAGTGTCAAAATGAGTACCGTCATCAGAAAATCTAGCTTTTGTTGTTGTATCAGGAACATTCCCAAGACATACCAATAATTTCATTCCACTTTGTTTTAAAAATTACACTCCATTTAGAAGAGGGACAAATATATAAAAAAATACTTGGCACTGTACTTAAGCGACCAGTAAATAACCATCCTGCAAAAGCTCATAAACCCCAATACAACCAGTGATTTAGTCTGTTTTTATTGCTCTGAATCTGATCCCACCCTCTATGATTATCCAAATAACAATAATCAAAACTGTAAGGTTAACTATTCCCAGTAGAAGGTTTTGTTCATGCACATATTCAATCTGGTTAATCACAATCGCCCAAACAGTAACAGTACTCATAAATATCGCAGGAAGGCCGCTAACTAACCATTTTAATCCACCCTTTGTTTTGAGATATATTGTAATTATAATGAGAGCTAGAGCAGCCAAAGTTTGATTAACCGCTCCGAAAAGCGGCCATAGCTTCAATGCTCCTTGTCCATCAGCTCCAGTTGCAAAGGCAAGTAGTGCTGCCGAAGAAACTGCCAGAAAAGTAGTAAAATACATATTCCTGAAAACAGGAATCCTGGTAGAACTGAAAATCTCTGTAATAACATAGCGCTGGATTCGTGTTGCAGTATCCAGAGTAGTCCCGGCGAAGGAGGCCACAAATACACCCATCACAACTATGGCTACTTCTACAGGAATACCAATTGTTCCAATCATATTCGCAGATCCCTCAACAAATGCCCCAACCTTTTTGCCCAGTCCTCCAGCTGATGCCCATGAAGAATAGTGCTCGTTCCAAGCTGCCGCACCAAATAACCGGCTTCCATCAATCGCATCATGACCTAGTCCGATCCCGGCTCCGACAGCAATTATAACCAGAATAGCCAGAGCACCCTCAGTTAGCATACCTCCGTAACCCACTAAAAGGCTATCATTCTCAGACTTAATCTGTTTAGCAGTTGTTCCTGATGAAACCAATGAATGAAAACCTGAAATTGCGCCGCAAGCAATTGTAATAAAAATGAACGGAATAATGGGAGGAGCCCCAGCTGGGCTGGGTTGCACAGCAGGTGCAACTAGCTGCAGCTGACCAGAGAAGCCTGAAACCAAAACCCCGAGAATAATTAATCCCATAGCAACAACAAGCTGATAGGCATTTATAAAGTCTCTGGGCTGCAATAATGTAGTAACTGGCAGTATAGAAGCAATGTAGGCATATCCAAGCAGGATAATTGTCCAAACTCCTGTAGAAGGAATTCCAAACAAATCAGGTATTTCGATTGGAATAAACCTGCCTAATACAACACTCAGGTACATAAAAATAACGGCAACAATCGTACTCATAGTCAGGTTGCCATTTCGCTTATAAATAATTCTTCCTAAGACAATGGCAATTGGAATCTGAAACCAAACGGGCAGAACTGAGCTCGGGAACATCTTAAAAATGCTGGCAATAACAAGACCGAAGATCGATATTATGATCCACAACTCGAGAAATACAACTAGGAAAAACAAAAACCTTGTTCTATGATTGATGTACTTAGCAGTATAATCAGATATGGATTTACCCTGGTTTCTAAGAGAAATCACCAGTGATCCAAAATCATGAACCGCTCCCATTACTATACTTCCCAGAAAGACCCATAAAACGGCAGGAACCCATCCCCAGATTATCGCAATCGCCGGACCCACAATAGGTCCGGTACCAGCAATCGAAGTGAAGTGATGCCCGAATATTACTTGTTTCTTAGTTGGCACATAATCTATACCATCTTCCAGCTCGAAAGCTGGAGTTGTCAATGCCGAACTTATTTGAAAGATCTTTCTGGCTAAAAACTTTCCATACACCCGGTACATTACTATATACCCGGCAAAAATTGAGACTAATAATCCGATGGCTAACATATAAAATGAATTTCAATTTGGCCACCTAATTTAAAGAAAGATGAGATCAAAAAAAAAGGGTGCTATTATTAGCACCCGTTTTTAGTCTTTTAAGCTTCAGCAGTAGGCCCACCGAAGTTCATTGGCAAAACTGGTCCTCCAGGCTTATCTGCATTTTTAATGGGTCCGTACATAGATTCAAATTTCTTAACATTATCCTGCAAGGCCATTAGCAAACGCTTAGCATGCTCTGGTGTTAGAACAATCCTGCTTTTAACTTTAGCTTTGGGCACTCCAGGCATTATCCTCACAAAGTCAAGAACAAATTCTGAGCTTGAATGAGTAATTATTGCCAGATTAGAATAAACACCCTGAGCAATATCCTCAGGAAGTTCGATGTTCAATTGATTACCTTTTTTTGGATTCTCTGCCATATCTGTTTTTATTGAAGTTCCGATTCTTTAGACTTAATGAGAGCCTGATACTCTTCCATTGACCCTACAATAATACGATCAAATGCACGATTACCAGTACCTGCAGGAATCTGATGACCAACAATTACGTTTTCTTTCAGTCCTTCTAGATTATCAACTTTTCCTCTGATAGCTGCTTCATTCAGAACCTTTGTAGTCTCCTGGAAGGAAGCTGCTGACAGCCAGCTTGTTGTCTGAAGTGAAGCTTTTGTGATACCCTGAAGGACCTGGTTTGCAGTAGCAGGTATTGCATCTCTGGCATCAACTGGTTTCAGGTCTTTCCGCTTCAACATTGAATTTTCATCACGCAACTTACGGGTGGTTATCATTTGACCAGCCTTGAGATTTTGTGAGTCACCGGATTCAAGAATTACCTTCTTACCATATATTCCGTCGTTCTCTGTCATCACTTCCTGCTTATCCACAATCTGTTTTTCAAGGAATTTTGTATCACCCGGATCCTCTATAATAACCTTGCGCATCATTTGACGAACAATAACCTCAAAGTGCTTATCATTAATTTTCACACCCTGTAATCGGTAAACCTCCTGAACCTCGTTAACAATATATTCCTGAACAGCAGTAGGCCCTTTAATGGCAAGAATATCAGATGGAGTAATTGCGCCATCAGACAGAGGAGTACCAGCTCTTACGTAATCATTTGGCTGAACCAGAATTTGTTTCGATAGAGAAACTAAATACTTTTTGACCTCATCTGTTTTTGAAGTAATCATGATCTCCCTGTTACCACGCTTGATTTTCCCGTATGAAATGGTTCCATCAATTTCTGCTACAACTGCGGGATTAGAAGGATTTCTGGCCTCAAAGAGTTCAGTAACTCGTGGAAGTCCACCAGTGATATCACCAGATTTGCTAATTGACCGAGGGATTTTAACCAGAATCTCACCTGCACGAACAGAATCTCCTTCATTGACAGAAATATGAGATCCAACAGGAAGGTTATATATCTTCAATGGTTCATTTTTATTGTCAACAATCTTGATTTCCGGATTTTTTGTTTTATCTCTTGTTTCAGTAATAACTTTTTCGCGGAATCCTGTTTGTTCATCAGATTCCTCACGGAATGTTATTCCATCAATAACATTATCAAAAGCAATACTACCAGATGCCTCAGAAATAATCACAGCATTGAACGGATCCCAATCACAAATCAGGTCGCCTGTTACAACGGAATCACCATCCTTCTTGAACATTTTGGCACTGTAAGGAATACTATGGGTAGAAAGCGTAATACCAGTATTCTTATCAACAATACGCATCTCAGCCAATCGTCCGATAACAACCTCTACTGACGTATCACCATCTTCAGAGTGGACGGTTCTCAGTTCATCAATTTCAATAATTCCGTTAAATCTGGAAGTAATATTTGATTCTGCAGCGATATTGGATGCCGTACCTCCAACATGGAAGGTACGCAGAGTAAGCTGTGTACCAGGCTCTCCGATTGATTGTGCAGCAATAACACCAACAGAATCGCCTGATTGAGCCTTGCGGCCTGTAGCCAGTGATCGTCCGTAGCATTTTGCGCAAGCTCCCCTTACAGATTCACAAGTCAGAACTGAACGAATCTCAACATGTTCTATTGGTGAGTTCTCTACTAATTGTGCCAGATCTTCAGTAATTTCTTCACCGGCTCCAATTAGCAATTCACCGGTTAATGGGTGAAATACATCATTCAAAGTAGAGCGTCCTAATATTCGATCGTGAAGTGACTCAACAACTTCCTCACTATTCTTCAAAGCTGTTGCCACCAAGCCCCTCAAAGTTCCACAATCATCTTCCGCTACCACCACATCCTGAGCAACATCAACCAAACGACGAGTAAGATAACCAGCATCAGCTGTTTTAAGAGCAGTATCTGCCAGACCCTTACGAGCACCGTGAGTTGAAATAAAATATTCAAGAACAGAAAGACCTTCTTTAAAATTAGATAAAATCGGGTTTTCAATAATCTCTGAACCGGTAGCACCTGATTTTTGAGGCTTTGCCATCAGTCCTCTCATTCCGCAGAGCTGACGAATCTGCTCTTTGGAACCCCGGGCTCCAGAATCCAGCATCATGTATACAGGATTGAAACCTCCATTGTCATTTGCCAGCTGATTCATGACAGTCTGCGTCAATCTGGCATTTGTATGGGTCCAAATATCGATGATCTGATTGTATCTTTCATTATTAGTAATGAAACCCATGTTGTAGTTATTCATTACTTCATCAACCTGATCGTATCCATCCTTAACCATCGGATCTTTCTCCTCCGGAATAATTACATCTGCAAGATTAAAAGACAACCCACCTTTAAATGCAGTAGTAAACCCAAGTTCTTTAATATCATCCAAAAACTGGGCAGTATCAGAGGTACCACAACGTTTTAAAATATTTCCAATAATATCCCTCAAGGATTTTTTTGTCAGAAGTGTATTCAAATATCCAACTTCTTCAGGAACAACTTCGTTAAACATTATACGACCTACCGTTGTCTCAATCAGATGGTTAACTGCTTGTCCATCCTTAATATCATCAACTTTAACTTTAACTATTGCATGTAATTCAACGGCAGCTTCATTATAGGCAATAATTGCTTCTTCTGGAGAATAGAACACCAAGCCTTCGCCTTTAACCTTTCTTTTCGCTGTACTTTTTCTGGACTTAGTGATATAATAAAGTCCCAAAACCATATCCTGAGAAGGAACAGCAACAGGTGCCCCATTTGCAGGATTAAGAATATTTTGAGAAGCCAGCATCAGCATTTGAGCTTCAAGAATAGCAGCATTTCCTAATGGTAAATGAACAGCCATTTGGTCACCATCAAAGTCGGCGTTAAATGCTGTACATACCAGTGGATGTAAATGAATGGCCTTGCCTTCAATTAATTTTGGCTGAAAAGCCTGAATTCCAAGACGGTGCAAAGTAGGAGCCCGGTTAAGTAACACAGGATGACCTTTCAATACATTTTCCAGAATATCCCAAACTACAGGATCTCTGCGATCAACAATCTTTTTTGCAGATTTAACCGTTTTAACAATACCTCTTTCAATGAGCTTACGTATCACGAAAGGCTTATACAATTCCGCGGCCATATCCTTTGGCAGACCACATTCATGCAAATCCAGTTCAGGACCAACAACTATAACAGAACGTGCCGAGTAATCAACACGTTTACCAAGCAAATTCTGACGGAATCGTCCTTGCTTGCCCTTCAAACTATCACTTAAAGATTTGAGAGGTCTGTTTGCATCGGTCTTAACTGCATTAGATTTACGACTATTATCAAAGAGGCTATCAACAGATTCCTGAAGCATTCGTTTCTCATTTCTAAGAATTACTTCAGGTGCCTTAATTTCGATTAAACGCTTAAGACGATTATTTCTGATTATTACCCTTCTATACAAATCATTCAGGTCAGATGTGGCAAATCGACCACCATCAAGAGGAACCAATGGACGTAATTCAGGAGGAATTACAGGAACAACCTTTACAATCATCCACTCAGGGCGATTAACACCCTGACTTGCTCTGAAAGCTTCAACTACCTGAAGACGCTTAAGTGCTTCATTCTTCCTCTGTTGTGAAGTCTCAGTATTAGCTTTATGCCTGAGAGAGAATGATAATCCATCTAAGTCCAGACGCCCCAGCAATTTAAATAATGCGTCAGCTCCCATACCTGCGATAAATTTCGCAGGATCAGTATCGTCTAATAAATGATTTTCTTTTGGCAGAGTATCCAGAATATCCAAATATTCCTCCTCTGTAAGGAAATCAAGGTATTTTATTTCATCGGCTTCCTTAATCCCTGGATTTATTACCACATAGCGCTCGTAGTAAATAATAGTATCCAGCTTTTTGGTTGGCAAACCAAGAAGGTAGCCAATTTTATTGGGCAAAGATTTGAAATACCAGATGTGAGCAACCGGAACGGTAAGGGAGATATGCCCCATTCTTTCACGACGCACTTTCTTTTCAGTTACTTCAACTCCACAACGATCACAGATAATCCCTTTATATCTGATTCGTTTGTACTTACCACAATGACATTCATAATCTTTAACAGGGCCGAAAATTCTCTCACAGAATAGACCGTCCCTCTCAGGCTTATATGTCCGATAATTGATGGTTTCAGGCTTTAGGACTTCTCCGCTTGAACGCTCCAGAATTTCTTCTGGAGAGGCCAATCCGAGTGCAATCTTAGTGAAACTGCTTCTAACCTTGGTTTCTTTTCTGAACGCCATATCGATATTTTGATATTTTTATTACTAAATCTGACTTTAACAAATTATCCGATTCCGGATTATACAAGCTTAACACTCAAGCCTAAACCACGAAGTTCATGGAGTAATACATTGAGTGATTCAGGAATGCCAGGAGTTGGCAGAGGTTCTCCCTTCACAATTGCTTCGTAAGCTTTTGCTCTACCCATCACGTCATCAGACTTAACGGTAAGAATCTCCTGCAAAATATTTGCAGCACCAAAAGCTTCCAGGGCCCACACTTCCATCTCACCAAAACGCTGACCTCCAAATTGAGCTTTTCCTCCAAGAGGCTGCTGAGTGATAAGAGAGTAAGGTCCGATTGATCTGGCGTGCATCTTATCTTCAACCATATGTCCCAACTTGAGCATGTAAATTACACCCACGGTTGCCGGTTGGTCAAAACGCACTCCCGTACTTCCATCATAAAGAAAAGTTTTCCCATATCTTGGGAGTCCGGCCCGGTCAGTAATCTCACAAATTTGATCTAACGATGCTCCATCAAAAATTGGAGTGGCATACTTCTCATTCAATTTCAGTCCGGCCCAACCTAAAACAGTTTCATATATCTGACCAAGATTCATCCTTGAAGGCACACCCAAAGGATTCAATACGATATCCACCGGAGTTCCATCTTCAAGGAAAGGCATATCTTCCTTACGAACAATCTTTGCAACAATACCCTTATTTCCGTGACGACCCGCCATTTTATCACCCACTCTCAGCTTCCGTTTCTTTGCAATGTAAACCTTAGCCAACTGGATAATTCCTGTAGGAAGCTCATCACCAATAGTAATATTGTATTTCTTGCGTCTGTAATCCCCTGCAATTTCCTTATACTTCACAAGGTAATTATTAAGGAGATCTTTGATCGATTCATTCTTCTTCTTGTCTGTGGTCCATTTATTAGGATTAACAGACATATAATCCAGTCCTTGCAGAATTCGCAGAGTAAATTTGGTTCCTTTTGCAACAACGTCCTCATTGAGATTGTTACGAACACCCTGAGAAGTTTTTCCGTTTACCAGGACAAACAGCTTATCAATAAGAATTCGCTGAATTTCTGCAACATGGCTTTCGAATTCAATGTCAAATTTCTCAACCAGAGTCTTATCAGCTGCCCTGATCTTTCGGTCTTTTACACTACGTGAAAACAGGTTCTTATTGATAACGATACCTGCTAATGAAGGTCCGGCCTTCAAACTGGCATCTTTAACATCACCGGCTTTATCACCGAAAATGGCTCGTAGCAATCTCTCTTCAGGTGAAGGATCAGACTCTCCCTTAGGAGTAATTTTTCCAATAAGGATATCTCCGGGACGAACTTCAGCGCCAACCCGGATCAAACCGTTCTCATCAAGATTTCTTGTAGCTTCCTCACTAACATTCGGAATATCAGAAGTAAGTTCTTCCATACCACGTTTGGTATCACGTACCTCCAATATGTACTCATCGATATGGATTGAAGTAAATACGTCTTCACGAACAACTCGTTCAGAAATTACAATCGCATCCTCAAAGTTATATCCTTTCCATGGCATAAAAGCAACCATAAGGTTTCTACCCAATGCCAACTCACCATCCTGAGTAGCATATCCTTCTGTAAGGATTTGATTTTTGAAAACCTTTTCTCCTTTTTTTACAACCGGCTTTAGATTAATGGTTGTATTCTGGTTGGTTTTCTTAAACTTCTGCAAATCGTATGTCCGGATATCATCATCAAAGCTTACAAATCTCTGCTCTTCTGAAAAATCATAGCGAACAACAATTTTATCAGCATCCACATACTCTATAACACCGTCTTCCTCAGCCACATATTGAATTCTGGAATCGGCAATAACACTTCGTTCAATACCTGTTCCAACAATTGGACTTTCAGGATTTACGAGGGGAACCGCCTGACGCATCATGTTAGATCCCATCAGGGCACGGTTTGCATCATCGTGCTCCAGAAATGGAATCAGAGAAGCTGCAATCGAGGCAATCTGGTTTGGAGAAACATCCATAAGGTGAACATCCTCCTTTGAAGACAAAGGATAATCAGCTTCAAAACGAGCTTTAACCTTAGGATTTACAAAGTTACCCTCATCATCAATAGGCGCATTAGCCTGAGCAATAATTTTTTCTTCTTCCTCTTCAGCAGAGAAATAAGTAATACCTTCATTGGTCAGATCAACCTTTCCTTCGATAACCTGTCGATAGGGAGTTTCAATAAATCCAAGATGGTTAACCTTCGCAAAAACACAAAGTGAAGAGATTAGTCCAATATTCGGACCTTCAGGTGTTTCAATAGGGCATAATCTACCATAGTGCGTGTAATGAACGTCTCTAACTTCAAATCCAGCCCTTTCTCTTGACAATCCTCCTGGTCCCAAAGCAGACATTCTTCTCTTATGAGTCATTTCTGCCAGTGGGTTGGTTTGATCCATAAACTGGCTCAAAGCATTTGTACCAAAAAAGGAATTAATAACCGATGAAAGAGTCTTGGAATTAATCAGATCAATGGGAGTAAAAACCTCATTATCCCTAACATTCATTCTTTCACGAATTGTTCTTGCCATACGTGCCAAACCAACTCCAAACTGATTAAACAGTTGCTCCCCTACAGTTCTGACACGCCTGTTACTTAAGTGATCAATATCATCGACATCTGCTTTTGAATTAATCAATTCGATCAGGTACTTGATGATACTGATAATATCTTGTTTAGTCAGGACCTTAGTATCCATTGCGATATCATGGCCTAACTTCTTATTAATCCGGAAACGTCCTACGTCACCAAGATCGTATCTTTTGTCAGAGAAGAATAGCTTATCGATTACATCTCTGGCAGTTGCTTCATCCGGAGGCTCAGCATTTCTGAGCTGACGATAGATATGCAAAACAGCCTCTTTTTCAGAGTTGCATGGATCCTTCTGTAAAGTGTTATAAATAATAGCATAATCAGACATATTCTGGTCTTCCTTATGCAGCAGGATCATTTTTGAACCAGAATTGACAATATCTTCAATATGCTCTGCTTCAATAATTGTTTCTCTGTCAATTATAACCTCATTCCTTTCAATAGAAACTACTTCTCCGGTATCCTCATCCACGAAATCCTCAATCCAGGATTTCAGCACTCTTGCCGCAAGCTTACGCCCTACAACCTTTTTGAGTCCAGTTTTGGTCACTTTAATTTCATCAGCAAGACCAAAAATTTCGAGGATATCCTTATCGCCCTCAAAACCTATTGCACGTAACAATGTTGTTACAGGCAATTTCTTTTTCCGATCGATATATGCATACATCACGCTATTGATGTCAGTTGCAAATTCAATCCATGATCCCCTGAAAGGAATAACTCTGGCTGAATACAACTTTGTTCCGTTAGCATGTAAGCTCTGACCGAAGAATACACCAGGAGACCGATGTAACTGACTAACAACTACTCTTTCTGCTCCATTGATCACAAAAGTTCCTCTGGGGGTCATATACGGAATTGTACCCAGGTACACATCCTGTACAACCATATCGAAATCCTCATGATCCGGATCAGTACAATATAACTTAAGCTTCGCTTTTAACGGAACGCTATAAGTTAAACCTCTTTGGATACATTCTCCAATTGAATACCTTGGAGAATCAACGAAATAATCAATGAATTCCAGTACAAAGTTATTTCGGGTATCCGTAATTGGAAAATTCTCCTGAAACACTTTGAACAATCCTTCATCTGTACGTTGTTCCGGTGTAGTTTCTAGTTGAAAGAAGTCTGAGAAAGACTTCACCTGAACACCCAGAAAATCCGGGTATTCTAATTGATTTTTTGTTGAACCAAAATTGATTCGCTGACTTTTCTGCTTTGTCATCCACCCAGCATTAGGAATTAACGATACCTTGAAAAACAACAACAAAAGGCTTAGAACCCGTCATTTCAGGGTTCTAAACCTTAAAATTAGTTATGTAAGAACGGATTTACTTAATTTCAACTTCTGCTCCTGCTTCTTCTAATTGATTTTTCAGTGCTTCAGCTTCTTCTTTGGTTACCTTTTCCTTAACCGCTTTAGGAGAAGCATCTACAACAGCTTTAGCTTCTTTCAGACCGAGGCCTGTAAGTTCTTTAACAAGCTTCACAATTTGAAGCTTCGCTCCACCTGGGGCTTTCAGAATTACATCAAATTCTGTTTGCTCTTCAGCGGCACCACCTTCGTCACCAGCAGGTCCGGCAACTGCAACAGCTGCTGCAGCAGGCTCGATACCATACTCATCTTTGAGTATACCAGCCAGTTCATTTACATCTTTAACAGTAAGGTTAACAAGTTCTTCTGCAAGCTTTTTTAAGTCTGCCATTTTCGTAATATTTAAAAAAGTAAGTTCAACAATTTTATTAGTTTTCTCTTTCTGACAGCGTTTTAACCACACCTGCCAGTGTGTGCGTACCTGAATCCAATGCAGACATTACATTCCGCATAGGAGATTGCAATAATGCAAGCAGATCGCCAATCAATTCATCCTTAGATTTGATAGCAACAAGTGCATCCAATTGCTCAACACCAAGGTAAATGGATTCCTCAACATAGGCAGCTTTCAGTTCCGGCTTCGGGAATTTTCTTTTCTTAAATTCCTTAATAAGCTTTGCCGGTGTATTTCCTACTTCTGAGAGCATCAAAGATGTAGGACCTGAAAGTACCGGGATGAGTTCCTCGAAATTACCATCTGCCTGTTCCAGAGCTTTTTGCAGAAGAGAATTCTTAACGACCAAAAGGCCAATTTCTTCTTTAAAGCACTCACGACGCAGTTCAGAGGTCTGCAAAGCATCTAAACCACCGATATCGGCAATATAAAAATGCTTGGAGGAATTTATCCTTTCCTTAAGTTGGACAATTATCGCGTTTTTGTCTTCGCGTTTCATAATTCAAACAACCGTATTAAACGTTTAAGCTTCGATAGATTTAGGATCAATCTCAATACCAGGACTCATTGTACTCGACAAATGGATACTTTTCACATAAGTTCCTTTTGCTGAAGTAGGCTTGAGTTTCAAAATTGTGTTTATCAATTCACTAGCATTATCCATGATCTTATCCGATTCAAAAGACACCTTTCCAATAGCAGCGTGGACAATCCCGAATTTATCAACTTTAAAGTCAATTTTACCTTTTTTCACTTCGGTGATCGCTTTTCCAATTTCCATAGTAACTGTTCCGCTCTTTGGATTAGGCATCAATCCACGCGGACCCAGAACCCGGCCAAGAGGACCAACTTTCCCCATGCATGGAGGCATTGTGATAATCACATCTATATCAGTCCATCCGCTCTTGATCTTCTCAACAAATTCGTCAAGTCCTGCAAAATCTGCTCCAGCTTCTTTTGCTTCAGCTTCTTTATCAGGTGTAACCAGAGCCAATACACGAACATTTTTTCCGGTTCCGTGAGGGAGAGTAACAACGCCACGCACCATTTGGTTGGCTTTTCGCGGGTCTACACCCAATCGAATATCCAAGTCAACGGATGCGTTAAATTTAGCAGTTGTAATTTCCTTCACCAATCCGGAAGCTTCAGCCAGAGTATACAGCTTATCCTGCTCAACTTTGTCGAGCACATTCTTCCTATTCTTGGTTAACTTAGCCATGATTTTAAATCAATAATTAATAGGGTGCATCACCATTAATGGTTATTCCCATACTTCGTGCAGTTCCTGCGATCATTTTCATTGCTGAATTAATTGTGAAGGCATTCAAATCAACCATCTTATCTTCTGCAATTAACTTAACCTGATCCCAATTTACAGATCCCACTTTCTCTCTATTAGATTCTGGTGAACCCTTTTTAAGATTTGCTGCATCCAATAGTTGAACAGCAGCTGGTGGAGTCTTTGTGACGAAATCGAAGGATTTATCACGATAAACAGTGATAACCACGGGAATAACTTTTCCGGCTTTATCCTGTGTGCGGCCATTGAACTGCTTACAGAAGTCCATTATATTGACTCCCTTAGCACCCAAGGCTGGTCCGACAGGTGGTGAAGGGTTTGCAGCCCCACCCCGGATCTGTAGTTTGATGATTCCCGTTACTTCTTTAGCCATAATTTAGTGTACAATAATGGTTAGTAATTTATATAGTTCGCAGGTGCCTTAGCATCTCAGGTGGAATATCGGAACCAGGACTTCCTGTAAAATGAACCACCTGGAAGCAGTGATTCATGATCCGGATTACTCCTTTTCAACCTGCATAAAACTCAACTCAAGTGGAGTTTTCCGACCGAAGATTTTAACAATCACTTTTAGTTTCTTCTTCTCATTGTTAACCTCTTCAATCACTCCGGTAAAACTATTAAATGGTCCGTCAACCACTTTCACGGCTTCTCCAACAAAGAAAGGAATATTCAATTCCTCATCAGTTTCAGCCAACTCATCAACTTTGCCAAGGATTCTATTAACCTCAGCCTGTCTGATTGGGACAGGAGAACCTCCCCGCTCAGTACCCAAAAACCCAATGACGTTAGGAATATCTCGTAAAATTACTGGTATCTCACCACTCAAAACTGCTTCAATCAGCACATAACCAGGGAAAAAGTTTTTCTCCTTAGAAATCTTTTTTCCATTTCTAATCTGGTATACCTTTTCAGTAGGTATCAGAACCTGGAATACATAATCCTGCAAATTCCGATGAGCAACTTCACTCTCGATATATTCCTTAACTTTTTTCTCTTTGCCTCCTATCGCGCGGAGGACGTACCACTTCTTCTCTGTTTGACTCATCGGGATACCAGGATTAAATAGTCATTAAATGAATTCATCCATCCACAAATTAGCTAAACGTGCTATATATGAACTCCATAAGGTTCCTGAAAGAGGCATCCATTGCCAAAATAACAACTGAAATAATAGCAGAAGCTATCATTACTACAATGGCAGAATTTTGCAAATCTCCCCAACTTGGCCAGGACACCTTGTGAACCAACTCGTCGTATGCTTCTTTTAAATAGTTTAATACTTTCATTTTGACAAAATCTCTAATGCACGGATGGAGAGACTCGAACTCCCAGCCTGCGGTTTTGGAGACCGCTGCTCTACCAATTGAGCTACATCCGTTTATAAGGAAAGATAATCCGGCACCTCAGGTATCCGGATTATCTTCTCTATAAAAGGTTTATTTTCTATTCGTCTACAATCGAAGTAACCTGACCAGCACCAACTGTACGGCCACCTTCACGGATAGCAAAACGCAATCCAAGATCCAGAGCTACCGGAGTAATGAGTTCAACAGTAATTGACACATTATCTCCTGGCATTACCATCTCAGTTCCTTCAGGAAGATGAATCTCACCTGTTACATCAAGCGTACGAATGTAAAACTGAGGACGATACTTGTTATGGAAAGGAGTGTGGCGACCACCTTCTTCTTTCTTCAAAACATATATCTCGGCAATGAATTTAGTGTGGGGAGTGATGGTTCCCGTCTTGGCAATAACCTGACCACGACGAATTTCCTCTTTTCCAACACCTCTGAGAAGGAGCCCAACATTATCTCCAGCTTCACCTCTATCCAAAATCTTACGGAACATCTCAACACCTGTAACAACAGTCTTACGACCTTCAGCTCCCAAGCCAATAATTTGAACTTCTTCACCAGTATTTATAACACCAGCCTCAATACGTCCTGTAGCAACAGTACCACGACCTGTAATTGAGAATACGTCTTCAACAGGCAGCAAGAAAGGCTTATCAACATCACGTGGAGGAAGTGGAATATACTCATCCACAGCATCCATTAGTTCCTGAACTTTCTTTTCCCACTCAGGCTCTCCGTTTAATCCACCAAGAGCAGATCCACTGATAACAGGAGTGTTATCGCCATCAAATTTGTAGAAATCTAAAAGTTCACGAACTTCCATTTCCACTAACTCAAGCAATTCCTCGTCGTCTACCAGATCAACCTTGTTCAGGAAAACAACGATCTTAGGAACGTTTACCTGACGAGCCAACAAGATATGCTCACGCGTTTGAGGCATAGGACCATCAGTACCGGCAACAACCAAAATTGCACCGTCCATCTGCGCAGCACCTGTTACCATGTTTTTCACATAGTCAGCGTGACCAGGGCAGTCAACGTGTGCATAATGACGAGCCGCAGTTTCGTACTCAACATGTGCCGTGTTAATAGTAATACCCCTTTCCTTTTCCTCAGGAGCATTATCAATAGAATCGAAATCCATTACATCAGCAAGACCTTGCTTACTCAGCACCATGGTGATGGCTGAAGTTAACGTGGTTTTACCATGGTCTACGTGACCAATCGTACCAATGTTAACGTGAGGTTTCGTCCTTTCAAATTTTTGCTTAGCCATGGTTAACTTTGTTTAATCCGTTAATTATCAATTATTTAAACTTATTTCAAAAAATCGGTTCGAGCCAATGACGGGAGTTGAACCCGTGACCTCGTCCTTACCAAGGACGCGCTCTACCACTGAGCTACATCGGCTTTGCTCCGAGCGGGAAACGAGATTCGAACCCGCGACCCTCAGCTTGGAAGGCTGATGCTCTACCGCTGAGCTACTCCCGCTAGTTATCAAAAAGTGGGGAGAGGAGGATTCGAACCTCCGAAGGCATACGCCAGCAGAGTTACAGTCTGCCCCAGTTGGCCACTTTGGTATCTCCCCATTATCATATCACAGAGCCAATGGAGGGATTCGAACCCACGGCCTGCTGATTACAAATCAGCTGCTCTGACCAACTGAGCTACATTGGCAACTTTCTGATTATTTCAAGACTTTAGAAAGAACAGAACTTTTCCCTAATTTTTGGTCTGCAAATGTATAATTATATTTATACAACTCAAAATATCAGAGCGAGTTTTTTCTCTATCGTCCTATTTTTTTCTGTTTTTGTTTAATCAGCTGACGACGGAGTGCCTCAACTGCCTGATCTACTGCCTCCTCAAAGCTCTTGCACTGCTTCTTGGCAAAAGCCTTACCACCAGCAATAATCATCTTTATTTCAGCAACCTTATTCCCAGAGTTGGGATCTTTATCTAATCGTAGATAAACTTCAGTACTCAAAATGCGATCTTCGTATTGTGAAAGCTTATTAATTCTTTCTTCAACGAAATCCAATAAGTCCTTGTCAGCATCAAAATGCAAAGAATGGATCTTAATATTCATACGTATTGCCCTCCAATTATTATTCATCATTGGCTCTGGGATGAGCCCTATGATGGATTTGTTTTAATTTCTCTAAACTGGTATGTGTGTATATCTGTGTAGCAGCCAAGTTCGAATGTCCTAAAAGTTCCTTTATCGCGTTCAGATCAGCACCCTTATTTAATAGATGAGTTGCGTAACTATGCCTCAAAACATGAGGGCTCTTTTTGCTGACCGTTGTGACATAACCAAGATAACCATTTACGAGCCTATAAACAAATTTTGGATACATCTTTTTTCCTTTGTTCGTCAAAAAGAATTGGCCATCACGATCTGAACCAAAAACTTCCTCTCTTGAAACAATATAATCATCAATCATCTTTCTGATAGCGACAGGAAAAGGAACAATACGGTCTTTTGACCCTTTACCCCTCACTTTTACAGTAGCACTAATGTAATCTAAGTCAGAATCCCTGATTTCAATCAATTCAGAAAGGCGTATTCCGGTTCCATACATCATCTCCAAGACCAAATGATCCCGTTGTCCGGAAAAATCCTTATCAAACAAACCACCATCCAACAAATTATGAATAGCCTGCTCCTCCACAAAAACAGGAAGTTTCTTGTGAATTCTGGGCAAAACAAGATGATCAGCAGGATTAGAAGCAATAATACCATCTCTTATACAAAAACGAAAAAAATGCCTGAGTGAGGATATTTTTCGATGGACTGATCGTGCAGAAACACCTTTATCCATTAAAAACACAAGCCAGGAACGCAACATTACAGGAGTAGTCTCCCAAGGCAATACTGCTCCTCCATCAATTTTAAGAAACTCTACGAATTGCATCAGGTCTGTTCTGTAGGACGTAACAGTACGTACAGATAATCGTTTTTCAAACTGCAAATGGTAAAAAAACTGATCAATGACCGGCATAAAAAGCTTAGGCTACGTTACACTTAAGTATAACGCATAAACCGAATATTTGTTTCGGAACGAAGTACAATCAGGCGACCTACTCGTTCTCTGCCTTGTCTTGAAGCTGCTGAATATAAACTGCTTTCAAATACTGATGCCTTTTCTTTACAGAAGGTTTAATAAATGCCTGGCGACCCCGAAGTTCTTTAACAGTGCCTGTCTTCTCAAACTTGCGCTTGAACTTCTTCAAGGATCTCTCAATATTTTCACCTTCTTTTACCGGAATAATAATCATTTGTGTAACTATTTAATTCGATCTAATTCAATTTCGGAGTGCAAAGAAAGGGATTTTTTTTGAAATCTCAAAAAGCAAAAGACCAAAACAATTCACTGACCAAGGCTCAGATAGGGCAGCAAACAGGTCTTGAGTGAATCTGGCCACGATGCTTCCTTCCAAAGTATTGACAAACTGACTGGCGGTCCATTTCTATCTCTGTAATTTACGTAGGATTTCACCATGTCATACTGCACGTATGGATGTCTGAGTAACTCTCTGAATTCCACTGTAGTCAGATTGATTTTCCTTATCAAATTCGTATCTACCCTGATTTTATTGTGAAAACCCAGATATCTGTTTGAGTCCATACCATATACTTCAAGTAATTGCTCAGGAGAATAGTATCCACCTAACAAACTCCGGTATTTTAGTATTCTGCGTGAAAAAACCTTTCCTATTCCATACAATGAAAGCAGATCAATACTATCTGCAGAATTCAACTCAAGTGCAATATGCTGGTCAGAAGAAATTCCAACAGAATCGACCAGGATACCAGAATCTTTCCGGACAATGGATTCCTGTGGCTTTGCAACTGAACGCAAAAAAACAGTTCCCAGATTGAGTAATAGAATTATTCCTGCTAATAACCCAACTGCTCTCTTTTCAGATCGGGTATACCTTAAAACCGACAAAATAGCCATGCGAATACATTTATTATCTTATTATAATATATATGCATTCCAATTACAGAAATGGAAAAAAATCAACAGGAATTTTTAGAATTATAATAACCCTATGATATTCAGGAAGACCAAAGCGATTCCAACTGGTGCTACAAAACGGATCAAAAATAGTGCAACAGGGAGCAGTTTGGCCTTTATTGTTCCATTATTTGTCAGCTCATCCATCACTCTCTTCTTACCCATGAAGAACCCAACAAAGATTACAATGAAAAAACCGCCAAGAGGCAACAGAATATCAGCACTGGCAAACTCAAGAAGGCCCCAGATGCTATACCCGAAGATCATAAAATCTTTCAAAATTCCACCATTTGACATAGTACAGAGAATACCAAGCACAAGAATAATTGAAGAAGATATCAAAGCAGCCTTTTTTCTAGAAATTTTATACTCTTCAGAGAAATATGAAACTATAACTTCGAGCAGAGAAATGGTGGAAGTAAGAGCTGCGACCGACAATAAAATAAAGAACAGAACTGAGAAAAAATAGCCCCCGGGCATCTGTTCAAATATTGTTGGAATGGTGACGAAAATAAGGCCTTCTCCCTGAGAAGGATTGATACCAAAAGCAAATACAGCAGGAAAGATGGCCACTCCGGCAAGAATAGCAATCAGGGTATCAGCTATTGAGACTTGAATTGCTGTGGTGCCCAGATTATTATTTCTATTTATGTAAGAACCATAGGTGATAATGGTTCCCATTCCAAGACTAAGAGAGAAAAAAGCCTGTCCTAAAGCACTCAAAATGACTGTTGCATTAATCTTACTGAAGTCTGGCTTGAATAAGAACTTCAATCCTTCACCAGCACCAGGAAGCGTAACGGATCTAACCACCAGGATGAGGATAATTACTACCAATACAGGCATCAGAATCTTTGTATACTTCTCAATGCCATTTTTTACTCCGGCAATAACTACAGAGGTAGTGAGTACAACAAAAATCACCTGCCAGACAATAGGTCTGACCGGATCCTCCACAAAATTGGTAAACATTGAATTGAGTTCATCAGGATTCTTTCCTTCAAATCCGCCTTTCACCGACTGAAATAAGTATTCCAGCGTCCAGCCTGCAACAGAACCATAAAATGCGAAAATCATAAAAGCCGCACCAACGCCCATCACTCCAACCAGAAACCATGGTTTACCCGGCTTAATAAACTTGAAACTACCAATAGGATTCCTCTGGCCATTCCTGCCAATGGAAAATTCTGCAATCATGACTGGTATTCCAATCATGGCGACAAAAATCAGGTAAAAAACCAGAAAGGCTCCTCCCCCATTATTCCCAAGTTCGTATGGGAATTTCCATATATTGCCTAAACCAACTGCAGATCCGGCAGCGGCAGCAATTACACCAAATTTACTTCCAAAATTATCACGTTTATTAGGAGATATTCCAGCCATAGGTTTTTTCTTGAATGAAATCAAATTAAGCAGCCAATATTACAAAAAAATAGGTTGATCGCGATTATGACAGATATGTTATATAAAACAAGAGAGGACAGAATATACTGTCCTCTCTTGTAATTAAATAGTAGAATATTAAAATCTATCCATGCAATTCAGATCATCAAATGCCACCAATAATCTTTCAACCATGGTTTTTTCACCGGCACGCAACCAAACTCTAGGATCATATTTTTTCTTATTTGGCTTATCAGCACCATCGGGATTCCCAATTTGTGATTGAAGGTAGCCCTCGTTAGCTTTATAATAATCACGAATACCCAACCAGTATGCCCATTGAGTATCAGTATCAATATTCATTTTGATTACTCCGTATGAAATCGCCTCGCGGATTTCTTCCTGAGTTGATCCAGAACCACCATGAAAAACAAAGTTTACAGGTTTTGCTCCTGTTGCAAATTTTGTCTGAATAAAGTCCTGAGAATTTTTCAGAATCTTTGGTTGAAGAACAACGTTACCTGGCTTATAAACACCATGTACATTCCCAAATGCAGCAGCAACAGTAAAGTTATTAGAAATTTTCTTCAGCTCCTCGTAAGCAAAAGCAACATGTTCTGGCTGCGTATACAAAAGAGAGTTGTCAATCTCTGAATTATCAACACCATCTTCCTCACCACCAGTTACCCCCAGTTCAATTTCCAGAGTCATGCCCATTTTGGTCATGCGCTCCAGATATTTTTTGCAGATATCAATATTCTCTTCAATACTTTCCTCAGATAAGTCAAGCATATGAGAACTGTACAAGGGCTTACCAAATTGAGCAAAATGCTTTTCACCTTCATCCAGAAGACCATCAATCCACGGTAAAAGTTTTTTTGCCGCATGATCTGTATGTAAAACAACAGGCACTCCATAGTACTCTGCTAAAATATGAACATGTTTTGCACCGGCCACTCCACCCAGAACGGCAGCCTTATGTCCTTCGGCCGTCATTCCTTTTCCAGCCCAAAAGGATGCTCCCCCATTTGAGAATTGCACTATAACAGGAGAATTGGCAGTCTTAGCAGCCTCCATAACTGCATTTATTGAATCTGTACCTACAACATTCACAGCAGGTATAGCAAAGAGATTTTCCTTTGCTATTGCAAAAAGAGTGGTAAGATCCTCGCCAGTTACAACACCGGCACTAATTTTTTCAGAAATTTTCATACTTAAACATTTTTATACAATGACAAAGATAAAGAATTACACCAAATCAGAAGGGATATCCAATAGCAAAATTGAGCATAAAATCCTCCCATCCATAAGATCGGGTAAAAGGGATCCAACCAGGGCCTCCTGTCATTCCCGGATCTCGAAGCTTCATACCTAAATCCAATCGAGCAACAAAAAATGAAAGATCCAACCTTAGCCCAAATCCCGTACCAACAGCAATCTCATTATAGAAACGATTGATAGAAAAATCTGCTCCAGATTGATCCAGATCATATTTGATGGCCCAAATATTCCCGGCATCCAAAAAAACTGCCCCCTTAAAATCCCAAAACAAATCAAATCGATATTCAATATTTGACTCCAGTTTGATATCCCCCATTTGATTTGGATATTGATCCTCGCGATCTGTGGGCAGAATATATGATCCAGGACCAAGAGATCGAACCTGCCAGGCTCTGATACCATTTGATCCACCAGAGAAATAACGCTTTTCAAAAGGCATAACTTCAGCATTCCCAAAAGGATACCCAGCCCCTGCAAATACCCTGAATACAAGGCGATTGGCATCATTCATAACCCTGTAATACCGCAAATCAACATCAGCCATAAAGTATTGGGAATAAGGAGTATCAAAGAACAAATATCCTCCTTCAGGTCTGTCACTCCCTGACATACCATACACTATGGAAAACAGGTTCCCTGCCACTTCAGGTCTGAAACTGACGAAAAAGAAGTTTCGTTGCTTGTTAAGCTTCTGATTACTGTAGGTGAATGAATAATTGAAGGCCGAAATCACATGTGAGCGGTAGCTATCCTCAAGATAAGTGCCACTAATATTCTCTCGAAAACGCTCTGACATTTCAGTTACATTAACATAATTCAGATCAATCATATTGATCTGATGATTGAAAAATCTTGAAGACTTCCATTGATAACCAAATCCGGCAGCAGCAATTGTACGTGTGATCTCAGGGCGAGACTGGTAGTTGTAGTTGAAGGATAGCATAGTTCGCGGAGAGTATTTTTTCTGCAGTGCCTCTAGCCTAATTGGCAGCCAGAACTGTGGCACATTAAGCCTGCTTACTACCCCATACTCAATCATACGATTGAAATCATTATTAGAATTTGTCAGAAACTCAATGGCTCCTTTAAACCGAAGCTCAAAATTCTCAGCTCCATGAAAAAGATTGCGATGCTTATATATAAGATTCCCTGCCATCCCAAGATTACCTGAGGAATGTGTTCCTTCTAGTGCAATATCATACGACTGTTTGGTCAAAGGAGTAAGCTCAATATCACAATCCAGCAACTGAATAGAATCAACTCCGACAGAGTCAACTGGATCAAAAAGAAGATTAATAATTCTGAAATTTTGCAAGCCGTTCAGTGTATTATGTGTTTTATCAACCTTCGACTGCGAAAACAACTCACCCTTCATTATATATATAGAAGAGTGCAATAGATTTTTCTTAACACTTAGCTTTTCATTATAGATAAAGTCCAGACCACCATATTGAACAGTATCAGAATTAAGAAAATAAGTATCAGGACTTTGCATGTACTGCTTTGGATTAAAATCACTAATAATGCTGATATTGCGAATTCGGAATCTTTTATGTTCTTTCTGCTGAAATTGCACTTCATTTTTGGTTGCTTGCTTGATCCCCAGCTTCAGATTAACTGTTTTTGTTACAGCAAAGGTATCTGCTACAAAATGAATGTATTCTTTTGAGAAGTCATAATAGCCTATTTCCCTCAGCAAATTGCTTATTCGAATTCTCTCTTGTCGTAATACATCCGAATCAAATCGATCACCTGATTTTATTAAATGGAGTAAAGAATCTCTCCTGATCAGATCAGCAATCCGGCTGTCTGATATCAAATCATCAGAAGCCCACTCTATTTCATCCAGCACATATGGTTCTCCAAGACTAATGTTATATTGCAGTTTAGCTTTTCTTCCGGAGACGATCAAACTGTCATGAATAACTGAGTGGTAAAAACCTTTGTTACTTAGAAAGGTATATAGTTGAGATATTGATTTTGAAGATAGATATGGTTCATAAACGATAGGTTCCTCACCAATACTTCTCAACCAATTGTGAAATCCTGACTCTTTTGCAGGATTAGATAAATTGTACAATCCCATATGAAAGCGCCAGAATCCAAAGATTTTCTTGTTAGGTCGTTGTCGGAAATATGATTGGAATTCCTTTCCTGAGAAAATCGGCTGATCCACCTTAAGCTCATTTTTTGTCAAAAGGTACTTCCCCTCAGGAATATACTTTGTTGAATTACATGCAACCAAGAAAATAAACAAGCCAGTAATAATAACTCCATGCCTACTGTAATATTTTCTCATTTGAAGTATCGATTGTTGACCCGAAATGTATCAGGCATTTATTGTTTGTATATTGCAAAGAAACTCAAAACTGCAATATGCTGAGTCATTCGCAACTAAAATTCTTAAGAAGTTTACAAATTAGCAAATTTCGTTCCAAGGAAAAACAAATTCTTGTGGAAGGAGAGAAGCTTGTAAAAGAATGTCTGATGAGATCCTATTTACCAGGACATGAATTACTTGGAATATATGCTATTGATGCATGGATCAATAAGAATTCAAAGTTGATTTCACAATCAGGGTGCATAGTTACTGTAGTCACACCTAAACAACTTGGGCAGATCAGCACCCAGAAAAGCCCAAATCAGGTTGTAGGCTTACTTCGGTATTCAATCTCACAGCCATTACTTTCCCTAACGAAAAAAGAGTTATATCTAGCCACAGACCATATTCAGGATCCTGGAAATATGGGGAATATTTTCAGAATGGCAGAGTGGTTCAGAATTAAATACATTTTTATCTCAAACAACTCCGTTGATCCATATAATCCTAAAGCTATTCAATCAGGTATGGGTTCCATTTTCAGAATCCCCTTTCACCGGGGCAATCTGATGACATTACTAGAACCACTTTCGGGTTCTGTTCCTATCTATGGAACGATGTTGGAAGGAGAAAATATTTACAAATCAGCAATCTCTTCAGGGGGGATTATCATTCTTGGTAATGAATCAAAAGGGATAAGTAAGGAGATAAGTAAAATTGTCACAAAACCTTTATTTATTCCAAGATTCTCTGAATCATCAAATTATCCCGAATCCCTGAATGTAGCAACAGCCACTGGCATTGTGCTTAGCGAGTTTCGTCGCCAAGAGTTCGGCTAAGCCCAGCCGCACATAACATCCCATCCAGAGCAGATGAGACGATTCCTCCGGAATATCCAGCTCCTTCTCCGCAAGGGAACAAACCGGATATTTGCACATGCTGGAAATTTGAACGATTTCTGGGTATCCTTACTGGTGAAGATGTTCGGGATTCAACACCTACCAGAATCCCAGCTCCTGAAGCAAATCCCCACATCCTGCGGTCAAAATTTCTAAATGCCTGAGTCAGACGTTGACTAATTCTTTCAGGCAGCCAAAAATGCATTGGGCTGGACACTAAACCAGGATTATATGAACTATCAGGTAGGGATGTTGAAACTTTCTTCCTGACAAAATCATTTATACGTTGTGCTGGAGCAACTAAACCCCTGCCTCCATTCCTAAAGGCCAGTTCTTCCAGTTCAGACTGAAAAGCAAGTCCTGCCAAAACACCATGCTTTTTATGAGATTCCAGATCACTTTCCCTTATCTCAACAACGATTCCGCTATTTGCCCAGTATGAATTTCGTTTGGCATTTGACATCCCATTAACAACCAATTCATCATTACAAGTTGCTGATGGAACAATTGTTCCACCCGGACACATACAAAAACTATATACTCCCCGGTTGTTAATCTGGGCAGCGAGGGAATATTCAGCTGCAGGGAGATAATCACCACGTCCCCTTGGTGAGTGATACTGAATTTGATCAATCATTTCCTGAGGATGCTCGACTCTCACTCCTAATGCAAAACCCTTTGTCTCGAGAAGCACACTATTTTCATGAAGCAGATGGTAGATATCATGAGCGGAATGACCGGTTGCCAAAATCATTGGCATATTCTCAAAACGATCTCCATTAGTTGTTTCCACAGCAACCAGCTTGTTTGCCTTAATAGTAATTTTATTAACTCTGGCATTGAAGCCAACATAACCGCCAGCCTCAATAATGGCCAGTCGCATATTGCTAATTATCTTTGGCAGTTTGTCTGATCCCACATGAGGGTGGGCATTGACAAGGATATCCGGGTCAGCACCAAATTGCACGAGCCATTCCAGCACTTCGCCAACCTCTCCGCGCTTTTTAGAGCGTGTATAAAGCTTCCCATCAGAAAAAGTTCCTGCCCCTCCTTCGCCAAAGCAATAATTTGAATCAGTATCAAGACCCATATTCCGGTTCAGAAGAGCAATATCTTTTTTTCTCTCAGAAACCTTTTTCCCTCGTTCAATAACAATAGGTTTAAATCCGAGTTCTATCAAACGGAGTGCTGCAAACAAACCAGCCGGACCAGATCCAACAACCAGCACTTCACGCGCAGACTGAATATTTTGTGGTTTAAACCTTCTTAGAGTAGTTTCCTGGCAGGTATCCCTGGTATGCAATCGTATCCGAAGATTGATTTTAACAGGTTTCTTTCTCGCATCAATTGATCGCCGAATGATCTGAATGGTTTTAACATCTCCGGGTTTCATTCCAGCTGCCTTAGCAGCAGCCTGCTTAATCAGAAACTGATCAGAAGCCTGCCTGGGGCTCAGGGTAAGCTGAATTTCTACGAATAATTGTGCTGTCATTAACCAATATGTATTGAAAGAATTACCATGCGCGAGAGCATCTGGTCAATTGCACGACCAAATAAGTCATATTCTGCTTCAGCAGGTGGTGGATTAAACACGTTACGCATCCCGATAGAAAATTTGAGCTCAGTGGACATTTTCACATTGGCCAGATAGAAATCAATACCAACACCAATCTCAGGAAAAATATCAAAGGTTTTCACCAACCTCTGAGCAGGTTGCCAATCTTCAATCTCACCCCCAGTAAGATCAAATCTTGGATTAATACCAGCGATCAGATATGGTGCATAATTGTTAACCCTTTTGGAGCGGTATTTCAACAGAATGGGAAAATCGATGAATACGCTCTCAATTTTTGCATCCCACTCCTCCAGAGAAGTACTGTCAATAATATAAAGATCTCTTTGACCAAACTGTATACCTGGAAGAATTCTCAAATCTAAATATTTATCAAGGCGAATATTAGTAACCAGGTTAATATTGATTCCAGGATGCTGTTTTACAATCAACATCATACCTTCATTTGGTATTGTGGTAAAACTCATCCAGTTAATCCCAACAGAATAACCCAAATGTGCTTCCATGAAATCAAAGGTGGTAAGATTCATCGGCTTTGACTTTTGCCCAAAAACTCCAAGCCCATATATCAATAACAAAACTGCAAAAAATATCTTTTTCATCAACACTTCTTTTGTTTATTACAATAACTAGAATTAGCAGGTAAAAGTATTAAGAAATAGGGATTTCTAAATAAGCTCTCCGATATACAAACCAGCAATTCCAAAACTCAAGGATTTAAAAGAAGTTTTTTTGAACCCGGCATCTTTTAACATCCGAATAAAAGATTCTCCCTGAGGGAATTTTTGAACTGAGTCTGGAAGGTATTGATAAGCAGAAAAATCCTTTGAAATTATTTTCCCAAGCAATGGTAGTATTCTGCGGAAATAAAACTGATATAACTGTTTAAACGGAAAATAACGAGGCATCATAAACTCAAGAACCACCAGTCGCCCACCAGGCTTCAGAACCCTGCACATCTCAGCCAGGCCTTTCATTGGATCTTCAAAATTACGAACTCCAAAAGCGACAGTAATTGCATCAAACTCACCACCCTCAAAAGGAAGATTCTCTGAATCAGCAGTTTGGAGTTTGATCACATCCTGCAAGCCTCTGGCTATAATTTTTTCCTGACCAACCCCGATCATCCCCTCCGAGATATCCACTCCAATGACCAAATCAGGATGAAGCTTCAAGGCTGCAATGGCCAAATCGCCTGTTCCGGTTGCAATATCAAGAATCCTTTTAGGCTCGATCGATTTGAGACTCCGGATAGCTTTTCTTCTCCATACTTTATCAATATTAAGAGATAATGCATGATTCAAAAAATCATACGTTGGTGCAATATTGTCAAACATCTGCTTGACTTCCTGCTTTTTGGATCCACCTGTACCATACGGCTTTACAGTCATCTTTCCTGTCTATTTTCTTCTGATTAGTGTGGCATTGGCCTGCGCACTTGGCATAATCAGAATATCATCAATGTTTACATGCGGAGGCCTTGACAGGGCAAAAAGAATCGTCTCAGCAATATCCTCTGGATGCAAAGGCTCGAATCCTTCGTATACTTTCCTGGCTCTTTGCTTGTCTCCTTTAAATCTCACCAAAGCAAACTCTGTTTCAACTGCTCCCGGATGCACTGCAGTCACCTTGATCCCATACTGAAGCAAATCTTGTCTCATTCCCTTACTTAAAGCATCCACAGCGTGTTTTGTAGCACAATATACTGATGCATTTGGATACACCTCTTTCCCGGCAATAGATCCAATATTAATTATATGACCCTCACCACGATCAACCATGCCTGGAGAAACCAGCCTTGTCATATACAACAGTCCCTTGATATTGGTATCAATCATTTGATCCCAATCATCCAAATTAGCATCATTCACCTTGCTCAAGCCAGCCGCCAATCCGGCATTATTTATCAGAACATCTATCTTGTTCCATTCAGCTGGCAATGAATCAATGGCTTTCTTTACTTCATCACGTGATCTTACATCGAAACTCAAAGCCAGACAATCAATCCCATATTCTTTCGATAATTCTTTTGCGAAATTGGTCAGGGACAATTCTCTACGACCGGTAAGTATTAGCCGATATCCTTCTTTTGCCAGGCATCTCGCTGCAGCCTGACCAATTCCAGCAGTTGCTCCAGTAATACAAATAGTTTTAGATAACATAATGCAATTTTTGTGCAAATTTAGAAAATGCTTTGAATACCGAGATGTATTAATCCGTTTTGCAAATCAAACCCTTGTCCGTAATATTGACCCAAAGCATAATCTAAACGAAGTATTCCAGCTTTTGTTTGTATACTAAGGCCTACTCCAGGAGAATATGGCATAAGTAAAGTGTCAGGGATATCTTTTAAGCCATTATTTTCAATTATTCCATAATCAAAGAAAAGGTGAATATTTGACAGACCAGCAAGCAACAAACGAATTTCTGCAGTAGCAACAGCATAACTACTGGTCAGAAGGCTCTCTTCCTGAAAACCTCTCATCAGAGTGTATCCTCCTATCCTGAATTGTTCATTAGAGGCCAATCGACCAGACCGAAGACCTCCGTTCAGTGCCAGTAAGAAGGTCCAATTCTGACGGAAAGGTAAGAACAGGGAAGCTTCAGTTTCCATTTCCCAATAATTTGTCTGTTCATACTCCCCACCAGTTGTAGTCCTGGACTTCCGGCCATAAGCCACCTCCTGCTTTAATAACCAGCCAGATCCTGGATTCAGAGGATTATCCCTATTATCCAGATGCAGTACCATTTTTGACAAGTTTAAGTCAAATTCAGGATATGAGTTGCTTAAGTCATTGGCTAAGCCACTCGAAGATCGATTCTCATACAAAACATCCAACCACCTGCCTGGTTGGATGCTAATTCTAAGTCCTCCAGAAACTCCAAGATTAAGGAAACTGGTATCCTTCTTGTAAAGATCCATCTTCCCAGATATCCCTATGGGCAAACCAAATATATAAGGAAAAGCAATCTGAGAATTCAACTTTTGCGTAGCTGCTCCTGGTGCCTTCCATTGGATTGTCAGTGATTCTGCCTGCCTAATAATATTGTTCAGGATAAGATTAAACTCGCCTGCAATGGAGGGGAATGCTGATCCTTGTGCTGGAAGTATCCCAATTAGTCCGTCAATCCGATTAGTTTTTCTCATCTCCGGACTGAGATAAACCCATGCTTTATCCTTGAAGAAACCCACCTCTAATGGTCTCTGCATATTGATAAAGCCACTATTCTGAAGACGTTTTTGTGCATCAACAATAAGCTGTTCTGAATACCAATCACCAATTCTAAGCCCACTGATTCTCTGAAGAATCCTTTCAGAAACAGGAAGCTCTGAACGAATAATTAAACTATCTAGAACGACCCGGTTACGTGGATCAACTAACATCTTTGCCTCAACCTTGTTTTCATTTATCTTAATAGAATCCAGTCTGACAGACACAAATGGATATCCCTGGTTTTCGTATTCGCGAATCAGGTACTCTCTAAGCGCGTGGTATTGTTTCAAGGAAAATTCGGAGAATTCATCTGGTATGAGTTTGTCTGGAATCTCATACTCAATTTCATGTTCAGTAACTGGCAAATTTAGATTCAACCATCGAAACTGACGACCAAGAGTGAGGTATACATTGGTAAAAGCTCCCGCCTGAACAATTGAATCAGTAGTACTTTCAAGATATCCCAGATCATACAAGTGACTAAAAAATAAAGCCAGCTGATGATCTGTTGAACCCTCAGCCTTTAATACATAATGCTTGTTCTTCCCATAATTAAAATCTGCCGGCAAAGGTTGATTGCAAATAATCTGAACAGTGTTCAAAGATGATTGTGGGAAAACCTGATTCCCAATCAAGATCAGAATTACAATAAAAGATATTCTCTGTTTCAATCAGCTGAAATTATTCTGTATTGTTCATGAATGCCTGCTTTCGTATAATCTCAAGGAATTTTCCTGAAAAAGTCTGGTTATCCTTTTTTGTATAGCGCTTATCCGTAAAGACCTGAGCCAATGTATCCTTGCTATTTTCTACTAAAAGCTGCCTGGTTTCTTCCAGTTCTTCCAATCCCTTATAAATCCGGTCAATATCTTCAGATGAATAATCCTGATAAGTCTCCTGATGTACTATCCCTTCAAGTGGCAATCTGGATGTTAGTCCTGGATTTTCATCCGGGTAGCCTATGGTCAGAGCAGCTACAGGAACAACCAGTTCAGGAAGCTTCAGAATATCAATAAACCGATCAGCCATCCAGGTTACTGTGCCCAGGTAACAAATACCCAGGCCCATATCCTCAGCAGCCAGGGCTGCATTCTGGGCAGCCAATAAAGCGTCTATAGCACCGGTAAAAAAAGACAGGAAATTATCATATCCAGGATCAGCATTTCGCTGCTTACACCACTTTGTAAAACGATTAAAATCAGCACAAAAAGTCAGATGAACAGGAGCCTCCAGCACCATTCCCTGCTTGAAATGGGATTCCCATAACCTCTCTTTAATCACCTCGTCACGTGTCACAATAATGCTATAGACCTGCATATTGCCGGTGGTTGAGGCTCTTGAAGCTGCCTTAAGAATTGCTGTCAGTTTTTCTTCCTCAATATCCCTTTGGGAATATTTACGTATAGATCTGTGATTCAATATAGTATCCATAACTATTATAATATTTTCATACGGCACAAGTATACAAATATTGCCCGTGCTGAAAAATAAACTTTATCATTTTTTCCATTCCGCCCTCCCAGATTCATCTATATAATAAACAAAACATGTCTAATTAAACATTTTATCCAATGAAAAAACATTTCCTCATCAGCATGCTGGTAGCAGTGGCTACCATTCTTCAAATTCCTGTCAGTGGTCAAAATACGCCAAAACCAGGAGACCTTATTATTACAGAATTCATGGTTAACCCCTCTGCAGTATCAGATACAAAAGGGGAATGGATAGAAATTCTCAATACCAGTGATTCTGATTTAGTTTTGAATGGTTTAATAATCTCTGATGCAGGTAGTAATAAACATACACTATCGTCAGATGAGGATATTGTTATTTCTGCTGGAGAATACTTCCTGATGGCCAGAAATATGGAACCTGATGAGAATGGAGGTCTTACCCCTGATTATGTGTACAGCAATTTTACACTGGGTAATACAGAGGATGAGATTATTCTTAGCCTTGAGGATGACACCATCTTGGATGAGATTGCCTACAATTCAGACTGGCCCTTGTATTCCGGAGCTTCACTGGAACTTAACCCCGGAATCCTGAATCATGAGTCTAATGACACCAGCGAACAATGGCATCCGGCGGTAGATGTTTATGGAGACGGGGATCTGGGGACACCCGGATTAAGCAATTCTGTAAGTAGTGGAATCTTTAAGCATGAAGAAATTGAGTTTTTTGAAACCTTCCCAAATCCCACAAATGGTGAATTGTTTATTCGGTTAAGTACCAGCTCTGATGATATTGTGCAAATAAACATTCTGAATGTACTAGGACAAACGATTCCTGTTTTGCAGGAGTTTAGTATGCAGTCGGTGATGATCCCACTGGATCTTTCCGGGATGGGAAACGGGATTTATTGGATTGAAGTAATAGCAGGCAAGAAAAAATATGTGCAAAAAATCATCAAACAATAATCCCATCAGGAATGGTCATCCACCCCGTAGATCATTTTCATAGAATGTAGAACAGTTGGTAAGATTTCTGTGCAGTATTCACGAACAGCTTTAACGCTACCAGGCAATGCATAAATAAGCATCTGCCCTCTCACTCCTGCGATACTTCTGGAAATTAAAGCATTAGGCTTCTGCATTCCATATTTTACCCGGATCATTTCCATGATTCCGGGTATTTCTTTATCCAGTAACTCGCGTATAACATCCGGAGTAAAGTCCTTAGGTCCGATGCCTGTACCTCCAGTTGTAAATAAGACGTGAATACTTTTGTCACTACTATCCTGCACAAGCATACTCAATTGAACAGGATCATCGGGAATCAGGAGGTTTCTTATCTCGATATCAAGCTGTTTTTCACTAAAATAATCAGTACAAAGTCGACTTATTTCCGGGCCACTCAAATCTTCATACTCACCCTTACTGGCTCTGTCAGAAAGTGTAATGACTCCAATTTTCAAAATATCCGGCAAGCTCATTTTTTTTCTTTACTTAGAAGAATAATCTCTGCAAGCTGCATCCCCTTATCCACAGCTTTGCACATATCATAAACTGTCAGCAGGGCTACACTTACCGCAGTAAGGGCTTCCATCTCCACTCCTGTTTGTCCGATGCATTTTACTTCACTAATGATTTGTACACCATTTTCCTCCAGACTTGCCTCCACCCTGACTTTAGTCAATCGCAAAGTATGGCACAAGGGTATAAGATCAGCAGTTCTTTTTGCAGCTTGTACTCCGGCAATTTCAGCTACAGTCAGAACATCTCCTTTCTTCATATTATTATCTCTCACCAGGCTGACTGTTTCAGCATTCAAGCTGATAAAACCACTGGCTTTAGCAACCCTGGTCTGCTCAGGTTTGTGCCCTACATCAACCATACGGGCTCTGCCCTGATCATCGGTATGACTAAGTTTTTCTGACATATCAAGAGATTAGTAGTACAAAGGTATTAAAATGTTAATGGGATAATCTATCCACCAATCCCATAGAAGCTACCCTCAGGATTCAGTCCGCCTTGTTTAGGCTTTTTCTGTAATGCCTCCAGAATCGCTTTTTTCGGACCAAGTTCTCTGACCGAATAGCCACGGGTGCTGAACAGGCATGGTTTTATCAGTCCATTGCTGGTTAATCTGAGACGGTTACAGCTGGAACAGTTTCCGCCTTCACCTCCTTCTACTGGCTGAAAATATCCCTTCTCGAGATCCATCATGTGAATAAATCTCACCTCATAAGCATTTTTACCGGCAAAATCTCTAACCATACGTGCATCCGGTTCATCTGATGAACTGGTAATAACACAGTTTAGTTTAATGGGATTCAGTCCTGCTTTTTCTGCAGCTTTCAATCCGGCAAAAACCTCATTTATATCTCCTCCACGTGTAATCTCAGCGTACTTATCAGGATCCAAGGTATCCAGACTGACATTAACGCGGTGAAGTCCGGCATCTTTCAGATCCCGGGCATATTTTGTCAGGTACGTTGCATTGCTTGTCATGGCAAGGTCTTTGATCCCATTAATCCCTGAAATCATTGACACTAAATTCACGATACCCTTACGAACCAATGGTTCCCCTCCAGTTATCCTGACTTTATCTACTCCGAGATCAACAGCCACCCGAACCACTTCTACAATTTCATCAAAACTGAGAATATCTGTATGTGAAAGCGGAACTACTCCTTCTGCAGGCATGCAGTAAACGCAGCGGAGATTACATCTGTCAGTAACAGATATTCTGAGGTAATTAATTCTTCTGTTATATCTGTCGAACATTCACTAATTCTCCTTCATCAATTTGGGACTGACCAACTCTAAAATAAATAAAACCCTGGGCCTGGTTTAAAGCAAAGATGTGAGCTGAGCCGTGATAATCAAGTGGAATCACCCTCCCCTCCTCAGATAGTTTAACCGGTATCCATGACATCCGTTCGGTCTTTTTACGAATGAACTTCTTCCCAGCAGGCAGTTTCCATACTTGAGGCTTCCAATCATGCCCCATGCATTTGAAAAGAAAAGGCTTAACCAGAATCTCAAATTGCACAAAAGCAGAAACAGGATTACCCGGGAGAGCAAATATGTATCTTTCTTTCCCAACTGCAAATGTAGTTGGTTTGCCGGGTTGAACAGCAATCCTCTGATATTTCAATTCCATGCCCAATCTTGTCAAAACAGAGGGTACAAAGTCAAACTCACCCATCGACACTCCTCCCGACAGTATTAATAAATCTGTCGACTTCAAGGCTTTTGACAATTGTTCATAGGTTTTCTCCTCATCGTCAGGAGCTATCCCAAAATATACAGGATCAAGTCCCAGCTTAATGAGCTGAATCATCATTTGAGAGGCATTGGAATTCCGTATTTGTGAAACTCCCGGTTTTTGGTCAGGCTCAACTAATTCCGTACCTGTAGCGATAACCCCAACCCTAATTTGTTTGTATACAGGAACACTCACTACGCCGATAGTTGCCAGCAGAGGGATATGCCTTTCACTCAAAAGAGCTCCCTTTTCAAGGATAAGGTCTCCCTTATTAACATCTTCTCCGAGATAACATATATTGTTATGTGTTTTTTCTCCTGTGAATATCACTTTATTAGATTCCTTTAACTCTGTCTGCTCCACCATGATTACAGTATCAGCTCCTTTTGGTACAATTGCACCCGTCATTATCTGGGAACACTGCCCTTTTCCAACTTCTTGTTCAGGCTTCACTCCAGCAGGTATAGTTTCAATAATCCTTAGCTCAAGATGCAAATCAGCCTTCCTGCAAGCATAGCCATCCATAGCACTTTTGTCAAATGGCGGCATTGAAATATCTGTAAATAAGTCTTCTGACAATACTCTATCAACTGACTGTAAATAAGGCACTTTTTCTACACTTTGCAGATTTGCAGCATTCAAGGTAATAGAAAGAGCTTCCTCAAATAGTATCATATCTAAAAAATTTGAATGCAAAGGTAGAGTTTTATTTGTGAAGATTTTTTCAAAAAACCTTCATGTTTTTTTCCATTTCCCTCCCTCTTTTGCATCTATATTAATAGACTGCAGTCAAAAACAATTAATTAACAATTTAAAAATTAGAAAACATGAAAATTAAACGCAAGTATTTACTCTATTGCCTGGCATTTATGGTATTTTCATCATCCGGGTTAACAAAAATTTCAGCTTTTTCAGGTGGATCTATTGATTCAGACGAGAAAGACGCGAAGATCATGGTAGGTTACGTACCTACTACCTACAAAAAGGCTTCAGGTACTCGTGTTGAACACATTTACTTTGCCGGAAACCATTTTACCCGAACCGTGTGTGACTACGAAACCTTCCGATGTTGCAAGTCAACCGGGAATGAGATGGATGGATGTTCAGCACCTGTAAAATGTCCTGATAGTTTGTAATCTCGCTAATATGAATAAACAGGTACACTTGGTATTAATCGTTCTTTTTCTAATTTTGGCTAATCTGGTATTAGTCTTTCAATATCGAAATACGATTAACAAGAACCGCATGAAGGCAGATCAAAAGAACATCAATCTGACAAAGACTTTGGCAGATGCTGAACTGACTAATCTGGCCTGGGCAACCTCGGTAAGCATTCCTCCGAGAACAGTACCAATAGAATGTCTTGAGATTCTGCCATCTGAAGGAGCGCTTATTGTAAGATTGTCTGACAATCAATGCAGTAGCTGCATTGATCAGCTTTTATTTGAAATACGGAAGCATTTGGCTGACATTGGGCCTGACAACCTGATTGTTATGTATTCTTCAAAAAGAGATCATCAAATCAATCAAAGATTCAGACTACGCCTTTTAGACCCTGTTAAATTCATCAATGTACCGGAAAATATGGAAGTAACACCACTTGATCAGTTTCGTATCCCTTACCTTTTTCTGATTAATGCAAGTGGTGAAGTTCAGGCATCCTTTCTTCCATATCCGGCCACAGAGAAATTTACCGGGATATTCCTTAAACACATCGCAAATCAATTTCACAAAAGTTATGAAAATTAAATCAATCTTAATGTTTGGGCTTATTGCCGGCTTGTTCTTTTCATGTCAGACAAAGACAGATACACCAATAGGACAAAACACCTTCAGAGCTGAATTTGTTGACAATATTAAACTCAGCGAATACTTCACGTCTCTTGAATATATATTTCTGGAAGAAAGTCCTGATGGCCTTTTCATGAACGCAGATAAGATTATTTTTTTTCAGAAACGGTGGTATATCCTCGACAGTGAACTGATGGCGATTCTTTGCTTTGAAGAAAACGGCAAATTTTTGTTCAGGATTCATTCAGTGGGCAGAGGTCCAGGTGAATATCAATTACTTACCGACATAATGATTCATGAAACGAACAAAGAGCTTTGGGCTCAATGCAGGAAGAGTACTAAAATCTTTGTCTACAATCTGGATGGGCAACTGATCAGGGAAGAGTCCGTTGGCAGAGTGGGCATAGATTTCATCCAAATGAACGAATCAGATATCCTTGCATACGACGAGGAAAGGCACCTTTTTCGTAAGGATGATGCAATAAATAATGGCGTTTACCTCTTTGGTCACAGCTTCAGGCGAAAACATCAACTATTTGAGCTGCCATCAGGAACAACATACTATTCTTTGAATAACAATAATAATTTCTCTTTGCACAAGGATAGTTGTTTTTTCTTATCACCTTCAGACAGCCTGATGTGCTTTCCTCCTGACCTTAATCCAATTGTGGTTGGTGTTTTCGATTTTGGAACTTATCATCTTTCTGAGAAGCTTAAACATTTGCCAAACAAGGTCCAATATTTTTCTGACGTCATTGACTCCGGAAAAGTTTTATGGAAAGAAAACCTTGTTGTAACATCTCAAGCTGTTTTTCTTCAACTTGGGCTCCAAAACACTTCCTGGTTTGGAGTCATAGATCGCAAAAACTCAAGATTCAGAGTCACCCAGGGCCTTATTAATGATTTAGACTCAAGAGTTTTCACCTTTCCGTCATTCCGCAAATCACGCACTGAAGTTGTCGGATTTATTTCGGCTGACCTCCTTTTGGCCTATCAGGAGAGTATCTCAAAGATTTCGGATGAGGATAAAAAAACGGAAAACACAAAAGCACTGATTGCTTTCATTGAAAAAGGCCTTGAAGGCTCTGGGAACGTACTAGTTATTTCAAAAATTAAAGAACAATTTAAATAAATTAACATGAAAATTAAAAACCTTATCACCATTTTATCGCTGTCTGTTATATTCATCTTCAATGCTGCCTTTAGTCTGGCATCAGCAGAAGGAGGAGGAGACAATTCACACACAGAAAGCACAACTGATTCACACTGGCTAAAAAATCATCGTAGAACCCAAAAAAAGGTGAAAGACAGTATCACCGTGGGACTTGAAGGTGATGTTAATACTTTGGGTATAGGATTCTTTAGAGTGAATACAAACATCAAATGGGTCTTTGTTCAATGCTGTAAGTATACAGTAGAGTCTGACTATTGGTGTAACGCAGCACTGCAGGATAAGCGGTGTTAAAAAACAGGTAAACAATATGGGGGGAGCGAAGAGCTCTCCCCATCCGGGTTACCTTGAATCTTAATCCCAAGACCAATTTCACCATCGTGAGTACCATCCAGACTTTTGACCAGAAAAGCCCCAAAAAGTCCTGATTCCGTTTTAAAAACATACACGTTATCAATGATCAGTTCCTTAGCTTTTCGCTTTGCATCCTCATCAGAGTATAAAGGAATAATCAGACCATCATGAAAAATATTCTCAAATTGTTCAGGTGTTATCTCTGTTTTAATGAATCTCGTGGTGTTTCTTGTTGACCAGTTTTCAGGAGAAGCATCTCCTGAAAAGATCCCGGATTGGATATTTGCACCAGGTGAAGTAACACATGCCTGGTCATCGTCACTATGGTAATAAATCAGATCTACAGTTTCCTGGTTTTGGAAAGCTCCCTCAAGATCATACCTTAAAGCACCGGATAAACTTAAAAAGCCAGGAATAAACACATTGTTCTGAGCTCCCAGCCTAATGTCATCAAAATACTTGACGGGACCATAAATAGAATTTGGGTCCTTACTCAGCACGATACTTGCCGATGCCTCATTACCCTTTTCATCAATCAAAGTAAACTTCCATAATTCTTCCTCCGAGAAGCTTTTCATTAGATTAAAGCTGTACTCACCCCTGTCAATAATATCAAGATGATACGACTGTAGTAGTTGCTCACTGGCATAAACATCCAGTGTCCTCAACTTATCAGTCTCATTCCATTCTAAAACAACTCCAATTTTAATCGTATCACCTACCATCAGCATAGTATCCTGAGATAGGAAACCTTCTCCTTCCACAAAACTAATATTTGGAGGGCCCATATCCTTCTGGCATGAAATAAAGACTGAAAAAGCAATAAGGATATATACAAACGAGTTTAAAATATTGATACTCTTCATTTTCGATATTTCTTAATAATACTAAATAGGCCGGCAGTGAATCCCGATCCAATCATTCCAAATAGAAAAAAGCCAGCAACAGGAGCTAAGGGAGTACCATATTTCACCGCTGCCGGATAAACAATTCCTGTTATAGCCATCAGTAAAATTCTAAATAATGGAACAGCCATATAAGAAAGCCCACCAACAAGCGCCAGAATCCAGGCCTTCCTCTTATTTTCTGGCAGCTTGGAATAAACCAGATCTAATATGAATACAGGCAGCAAATAACCCATTGCTGAAATAGGATTCTTGAAACCGATAAAAGGTAGAAAGATCATTAATCCGATTCCCAATGCCAGGAAGACAGAAGAAAACTTGACCTTTGACACCATCCGTCCTGCAAGTAAGAGAGCCATAAAATCCAATCCATGATGCCCCGGAATACTAATCCCTATCCTGAATTTAGCATGTAAGAATATGGCAAAGGCCCCTGTAAGAAACAGCAAAACTGCTTCAATAACGGTGGCTGATAAATCAGGAGCTAAGCTCCTTGAGGTAGAGTTTATCTGCTGTTTTCCAATCATTTCCTGATCTTTTAAGGTTTTTCTCAGCAATAATATATGTCTTGCTATTTATTAGAACCGCTCTGATCCAATCTGTTAAATCAATCATCAAAGCAGCATCAAGAATCTTCCCATCTCTGGTCATAACTGCGTCAACCTGAGTTCCTTTTAGAAGTTGCTCAACAGTCATTGAACCAACCAGATCCCGAAGTTGCTTACCAGGCTGCCATATAAAACGTCCGTCATTTCCAAAATTCCTTAGTCCGATAGCAGCGAGGGCCCCAATAATTCCATCAAAGGTTCCTGTTAATCCTTCAAGCTGAATACCATTTCTATCAGCTATATCACGGGCTTCTTTCTGGGTCAGGACTTCGCACTTGGCTCTGCGCCCCCATTCTTCAACTTCCAAAGGCACCTTTCCTGCTTCAACTATGCACAAACCAACATCGCTACCCGGAATAGCCTCCCTCAACATGAAACTCCGACAAAACTCCCAAAGTTTTTCTTTATTATGAGCTTCGATCTCAAGACAATTGGAACTGTTTTGTGAAGTATAGGGTATTAGTTCATGAACGTAAAGTTGATGCCGGGTAATACCCATAACCTTTCCATAGCCGGCAAGCATTAGTTCAGAACCCATTTGTCTGGCTCTGAAACCAGTACCACGACTTTCTTTAGAGTCAGTATCGTCAACAGAAACAAATACACGCATAGCTCGCAAAAATAAAATCTTCAATAAATGAAGTACATGATTTTACTCAGTTCCCGGATTATCTTTATTATTCAATTTGTTAAAAAACTGACGGGTTATCCGATGAATGGCCTGATCAAACTGAGAGTGCAATTCCTCAAAAGCGGCCAGAAGCTCTTTCCCGTCTTCCGTCAACTGTGATAATCCGCCATCTTTTCCACCCCTGGTAGAGTCAATCAAGCTAAGTCCAAGAAATTCTTCAGCTTCTTTAATGTCCCCCCAGGCTTTTCTATAACTAAGCCCTTTCTTTAATGCAGCCTTTTTCAAGGATCCATGCAAACCAATTTCCTTAAGGAGTTCGATCAGCTGATCATCCACTTTGCCATCACTTATCTGACTTTTCAGCCACACTTGATAATCAAGGAAAATGTCAAAATATTTCGATCCTTTTGGTCCTGCCATTCGTCATGCAATATATAACATAACGATTGAAAATTGAAATACTTCTTGCACAATCAATATTCTGTTGTTTTGCATCCTAATTCTCAATATTATAGCTTATCCTGAATCTGCCCGGATCATTAAAAACAATTTGCTGCTTATCAGATGTGCTCACTGATCCATCTGGTCCTGTTATTGTCTCAAGCTGAGTTGGTTTAAGAAGCTGTGGCACCCAAATAATCTCTGTATCTTTCGGAATCAAAAGATCAAATACAATTTTTGAAGAGCTTCTCGACCAGGATAAAGAAATCTCCTTTCCAGCAATATTCCGGCTAACGGAGAACTTATCCAGTCCAACAACCGGTGCAGGGTGAAGCATCAAACGTGCAAATCCACCATCAACCGGATCAATCCCACCAATCCATTTATGAAACCAGGTGGAAACTCCACCAAACATCGGATGGTTCTGCGAATATGTATTATCGCTTTCTTTCCAGGTTTCCCAGAGAGTAGTGGCATCGTTTTCTATCATATGCCTCCAACCTGGGAAATCTTTGCGTGAGACCATATCAAATGCTTGCTGAACATATCCGTATCGTGATAAAACCTCAAGGAGCCAGGGAGTCCCAAAGATTCCGGTTGTTAACTGATTATTCCGATTAATAAGATCATCTGTCAACATTTTTAGTGCTCGTGGCTGGTCTTCATCTGCCAAAATGTTGTTATACAACATAGTTGCCAACCAAGTTTGTTTGTTCTCAAAATTAACCACAGGCTGGTTCCACAATGAGTCTCTCATGATGATCTGGATGTTATCAGCATAATTCCTGTACTTTTTTTCAGAAGGAGAGTCTGATAAAATTGCTGCGAATTTCTGCATAGTACGTAGTGAGGTATAATAATACGCGGTACCTATCAATTCAACAGGAACAGGGATTAGGCTCTCATGGTCACTCAACCCTTCCCTAACCAGATCCATGCCATGAATACCGATAGCTTTCTCTATCCATTGTTGATTATATGAATACCATTCTCTCAGTAGGTCCACATCTCCATAAAATTTAAAAAGCCATTCCTGAAGCATCAGAAAGTTTGATTCCCAGGCAATCCCACAATAGTTTATACCAACATTGGGAGCAGTATCAACAAATTTCCCATCTCTCATTGCATCCTTCCAGTCTCTCAAAAACTTGATAAAGATGTTCTTCATATCATAGTTATACAGCCAGGCTTCGGCATTGGCACTCATATCACCTCCATAGCCAAATTTCTCTCTGGCGGGACAATCAGAGGCAACGCTAAAAATATTCGAAGTAAAAGTCCATTCAACCATCTCCTGAATTTGGTTCAGCCATTCAAGATCAGATTCAACAACACCAATTTTATTAAGGTCTGTACCCACTCTGAAAGCGATAAAGTCCTCTTTGCTTACACCAATATTATCCGATTCAGGATTTCTGGTCATTTCAACATATCTGAATCCGTGGAAAGTATATCTGGGTTCGAAATATTCTTGATTTTCAGAAGGAACAAAAACATCAAGCTGCTCAGCAATAGCCGGAGCACCAGGTCCACCAACGCCAGCGCGTTTTATCTGTCCGCACACTGCTGTCAGAGTATTAACTGTACTATCTGGCCAGATTCGCTCACCAAATCTGAACCGTATGGTATCTCCAGAATCTGTCTGACCTTCATAACGTATCCATCCTGCCATATTTTGCCCAAAATCAATAGTCCATTTCCCCGGTTCATTTTGCCAGATCGCCTTGGGCTTCAAGCTCGTTGTCTTTCTGATAGGAGGAAAATCTTCTTCAAGCAAATCTCCGCCCGGAGATGATGTCACTTCAACAAAGTCCCACGAAGAATCATCAAATTTGGAAAGTTTCCATCCGATTGGTTCAGCACTGTAATCGTGGAATTCACCCAGAAAAATACTATTTCGCCTAATTGCACCCTGACTTGATTTCCAACTGCCATCTGAAATAATCTGAATCTCTCCTTTTTGTTCTGCATCGATTATCATGCTGGCAAGAACTCTTGGTTTCCCAACTGGTAAACGTTCTCGTAAATTTAAGTGGCCCCACATTCTCAGGGGCAAAGGATTATACCAACCATTTCCAAGTTCAATTCCTACCACATTCGCCCCCTTGTGAAGATAATCTGACACATCAAATTTCTGATAATAAATCCTTTTAGAGTAGTCTGTCCAGGCGGGAGCCAATTCCTGATCGCTAATCCTTTCACCATTGATCCAAACAGTGTAATAGCCGGCAGCGGTAATCCATAAACCAGCAGTTGATGGCATTCGTTTTAAGACAAACTCCTTCCTTAGCAAAGGAGCAGGATTATCCAGGTAAAACAAGGAATCTGATTCTGGTAAAGGATCATTATCTGAGATCCATAATGCATCAGCAAATGGATCATGATTCAGGTTTAAGCTTTCATCTGTGGTAGAACAAGCTGAAAAAACAACTGTGAAGAAAAGCAAAATCAAAAAACGGATCATAGCAATAGAATAAAGATTAATAATCAGCTTATAAATATACTGAATTCCCCTTGTGATACTCAACTGATTCTATTGTCTGATTCCTTTCCAAGGTTTATTAACTGCCAGAAAAGAAAGAGCCGGGAATAACCCCGGCCCATAATATTAAAATATCTCAGAGCTTATTGATATGGTTTAACAACCTCTAAGATTTCCGGTAAATCCATTCCTATTTTCTTAAGAAACTCGATTTTAGGAACTCCGTTTGAATTCCATCCACGACGTTCATAAACAGCATCCAGAAGTTTTTCATACTGCTCCTCACGAAACTTACGCAAGGCCTGATGTTTTTCGACTACGGTCATTTTTTCTGTATCCAGACCCAGATTCTCCCTTAATTGCTTATCATAACGCTCTATACGGCTCTCAAATTCTTCAAGAGTCACAGGTCCTGCAGCACGGAAAGGCTGAGCATCATGCTTTCTTGTTCCATATCCTCTTCTCAGGTTAAAGACTCTCTGGAAGTTGTATATACGCTCTGAATCCTCAATCATTCTGACATTGTCAAATTCCTTGCCAGTGACTGATTTATAGAGTGTGACATAATTATCCACGTGTTCAGGCACTTTTGCAGGTTCGTCGGTTTCAGCATTGTTTGATGGTTCAACATCATTCCAGGGCAATTTGCACAATCCAACCAGTCCGAACCAGGTACGGAACATAGGAAAATAATGTAAGGCCTCGGCTTTATCGGCAAAAGAAGGAATCTGATTATTCACCATGTCCATGAAAATCAACCAGGCTTCATCATGCTGAGGTCCTTTGTTTGTCATTGCAAAACCACCTTGTTGTGCCAAAGACTCTTTGGAAACATATTCTGAATACTCAAGGCCTTTATTTTCCATTCCGATATCCTGGAGGAAGTTTGGATCTCCTCCATATTCATTAGCAAAGATCTCTTTCATTTTCCTGATTCCATAACCGGCAATCTTCCCAAAGCCCTCACCCCGGGCACATTGATGAAGTAACTCAATAGCAGCTTCAGCATTTCCAAAATTCAGCTCCAGTCCACCCGTAATCTCCTTATTGATGATTCCTGCTTCGTAGCACTCCATAACAAATGCTAATAAGGTTCCCCAGGAGATTGTATCCATTCCATAGGTGTCGCAGTAAAAGTTTGCTTCAATAATGTAATACGGATCAAAGATTCCACAATTGGATCCCAATCCGGCAGCATTCTCATATTCCGGTCCATCAACAATTACGTCTTCTCCTTTGTATGGGCCTGTTTGAACAATATAATTATCAACCCCTTTTGCACATGACATATTACAGCCAATCCAGCAACCATCGGGTGTGCCTTGTGCAAACAGCGATTTCCAAACCTCAGAGTCAATCAATGGAGCTTTCTCGTCTTTCCCAAATTTATAATTCTTAACAGGTAGCAAATCATAATCGTCCATGATCTCCATAAGGTGAGCAGTACCCTTGGTCTTCATTTCACATTGCTCTTCATCAAGCTCACGCATTTCTTTATTAAAGCGCTTACCTCTTTCCATTATAGCCGGAAGATCTACCACATTATTAAGATTTCCCTTAACTCCGGGAATCTTGCAGACCAATGCTTTTATATGCTTACTTCTGAACACAGTTCCTGTACCACCACGACCAGCCTGCTTCAGACGTACACGTCCTTTTTTCTTATCATAGAAACTAAAGTTCAGCATTCCAACCCAGGAATGTTCAGCAGCCATTCCGGATGAGACTACAGACACATTCACCTTTTTCCCATCATCAGCGTACATTTCGGTTAAGACTTCTGAGAGCTGATGGCTATCCATAGGCTCCAGAGGGGCTTCTTCAATACTCACCTTTCCAGTGGTTCCGTCAATCACGACAATTACATCCTTGTCGGCTTTCCCTTGCAATTCAATGGCATCAAAACCAGAGAATTTCACAAAGGGGCCAAAATAACCACCGGCATTGGAATCAGTTACTGATCCGCTGGCTGGCGACAAAGTAACAACCAATGATTTTCCTGTACCTGAATACTGAGTGATACCACCTATCGGACCTGAGGATATAACTATCTCATTTTCTGCATCATCCCACTTGGTTTCAGGAGTAGTAGCATCCCATAACAATCTCATGCCATACCCTTTTCCACCAATGAACTTCTCCTTCATTACGGGATCAACATCTTTTATCTGTAAAGAATTATCAGAAACATTTACATACAGAATTTTATCTGTATACCCCTTTTCTAATGGTGATACTTCATAGTTAAGCTCACCAAGGACTTTATGAGCCCCTTTTATTTCCTTGATATCCATATATTTTACCTTAATTATTTTCTATAAACCAAGTAAAACAAAAATATGAAATTATCTCTGGAAACTGGAGCTAATTATATGATTTTAATCATTATGCATAGGATTACATATCGGTAGAATTCTTACTTTTACCTCATGAAAATATCTGATCCTGTCACCCACTGTTTACAAGAATATGGTTACAGCTCTGACCTGATTGAAGAAGTTGTAGTTGGAGACAAGTATCTGGCCTGCCTCCTTAAAAATGGACAGTTGGGTGTATGTGCTACCCTGGGGCATGATTTTCCAGAGAACTATTCTTATTTGAGTTTACCTGATTCAAAGAAACTCTGTGACAGAATCCTGCTAAATGCTTATTTTAATGCCTTATTGAATTATGACCGGAAGTACACCAGTCATAAAGATATTTATGATTTTATCCACTTTGAAAAGTATAAGCGGATAGTTATGGTTGGATATTTCGCATCATTGATTACAAAATTTTATAAAGCTGGGATTCATCTGGATATTTTTGATCTTAATAAACAGCATCCTGATGTCATCCCTATGAACAGTCAGATCGATTTTATCTCCAGGGCAGATGCAATGATTTTAACTTCCACTTCATTGTTCAATGGTAGTTTTGCAAGCTTAGTGAAAGTAAGCCGTAAGAATTCAGATATTTTCATGCTTGGTCCTTCTACGATTCTGAATCCATTCATGTATCAATATCCTAATATCTCAAAGATATTCGGAACAATTTTTCCGCAGAACCAGAAACTCGTAATGAAAATGATTAAAGAAGGACATGGAACACCTTCTTTTGGAAAACTCGGACACAAAGTATATTTGTAGTATGAACTTTAAGGAAATTCAAAATAAACTCTCTAAATTTTCTGTAGGTATTGCAGGGGCTGGTGGTCTTGGCAGTAACTGTGCAGTTGCCCTGGTGAGATGCGGAATAGGACATTTGATAATTGCTGATTTTGATACTGTTGAACCCGGCAATCTTAACAGACAGTATTATTTCAGGAATCAAATAGGACAATATAAAGTTGATGCTCTGAAGGAAAATCTTTTGAGAATTAACCCGGATCTTAAGATTGATATTCACAAAAATAAGCTTGACAGTAAATCCCTTATCAGCACTTTCAATAATGTTCATGTGCTGGTGGAAGCGTTTGATCACGCAAAACAAAAAGAAATGGTAGTAGAAACTGCACTTGAAGCATGGCCTGACCGACCCTTGGTTATGGGAATTGGCATGGCAGGTTTTGGTAAAACTGAAATTCTAAAGATCTATGTTTCCGGGAATCTGTATATTTGTGGTGATGGGACTGAAGAAATTGGTCCTAATAATCCACCGATTGCACCCAGAGTTGGAATTGTAGCTAATATGCAGGCAGATAAGACTGTGGAGTTGCTTCTGGGGATTGGTTGATTGGGGGATTGATTGATTGGTTACTTTGGGGATTGGTTTAATAAGAAATAAGTTATTTTTATGAAAGTTCGATTGCTTCCTTTTGTTTTACTATTATCACTTTTAATTAGCTCTTGTTCTACTGGCAAGAAGTCTCTTCAGAAAGGGAATTATGCTGATGCAGTTTTTAAATCTGTTGAAAGGCTTCGGTCAAATCCGGATAGTAAAAATGCCACATCTACCTTGAAGAATGCATATCCTTTAGCAGTTCAAACACTGGAAATTGAAATCGAAGAACTTCTGGGGACAAATGATGCTAATAAATATGTTTTTGTTGCTGAAAAGTATCAGATTCTTGACAATATGGCTAAAGATATCCGAAGGAGTCCTGCAGCTATGAAAATCATCTCTAATCCAAAAACCTATACCAGTCAGTTAACAGCTGCAAAAGACAAAGCAGCAGAAGAAGCTTATCAAAATGGTCGGGATTTGATGGACAAGAATACGCGCGAGGAATCACGAGAGGCCTTTTATGCCTTCCAAACCTGCCTTAATTATAATCCGAATTACAAAGATGCAAGACGATTATTGGATATTGCCAGGGAAAGAGCTACCCTAAAAGTACTTGTAGAACAAATTCCGGTACCAGGCAGATATAAATTAAGTTCAGGTTTTTTCTATGATCAGATTCTAAGCTACCTGAATTCATCCCGCCCGAATGAATTTATTAGCTTCATGACTCCCAAAGAGGCAAAGAAGTACTCAGATATTGATCATTTCATGCAAATGGAATTTTTTGATTTCCAGGTTGGGGCCAGCAAGGAAAACCACAAAGAAAAGGAATACACATCAAGAGATTCTGTCAAAGTCGGCTCAGCTACTATAGATGGGAAAAAAGTGGATGTTTTCAACAAGGTTAAAGCCAGCCTTACCACTCATAAGAGAGAAGTGAGTTCATCCGGCGTATTACAAATCAGGATTATTGATGCTTACTCAAATAAAATTCTCGAACAGAGAAAACTTCCTGGATCTTTTGTTTGGAAAACAGAGTGGGCAACTTATAATGGTGATAAAAGAGCCCTAAGTAAAGTACAATTGGAATTGTGCAAAAGGAAACCGGCATCCGCTCCGGCGCCACAAGACTTATTTCTTGAATTCACAAAGCCTATTTTCGATCAGACAAAAAACTATTTAAGAAACTTCTACCGCAGATATTAAAATGAAATTAGTTTTAAATAACCGGGATGAGGTCTTTGATGGCAATCAACATACTGTTAGTGAGATTTTTAAAATCATGAACTTCACTTTTCCAAGAGTTGTCGTTAAATTGAACGGAAAACTAATTAAAAAGCCTCAATATCACGAAACCATTGTTAACGATGGAGATAATCTTGAAGTCATTCACCTGATAAGTGGAGGCTAGGATTTAACGCTTTCATACTGATCCGGTCTTCACGGTGCTGCATTTCACGATTACTACACGTTGGAATGCAGCACTTTTATTTTATCTACGTCTTGCTTATGAACATGAATAATACACAAACAAAAATAATTGTTCATCAGGATCTTCTGAACCGATGCCGTTGGGGTGACCAACAAGCTCAAACAGAGATTTATAATCTATACTACAAAGCAATGTACAACACCAGTCTGTATATCACCAAAAACGAAGCAGAAGCTGAAGACATCATGCAGGAAGCTTTCCTGAAAGCCTTCAAGCTTTTACAAAGCGTTAAAGTGGAATCAGGATTTGGTGGCTGGCTGAAGAAAATAGTAATAAACAAATCATTAGATGCAGTCAGAAAACAGAAATATCATTTTGATCATGTTGATGAGATAAAAGATAATACTGTTGATTCTGGAACATTTGAAGAAACAGGAGAAAGTATCAGTGATAAAATTGCAAAAATTAAAAGAGCAATGAGCCAGTTACCTGAGAAATACCGTGTTGTACTATCAATGAACCTTCTTGAAGGTTTTGATCACGATGAGATCAGTTCAATACTGGGAATTACTGCATCAACAAGTAGAGCACAATTATCAAGAGGAAAACAGAAATTATTACAACTATTAAACTAAGCAATGGAAGCATTAGAAAAAATCATGAGAGAAAACAGTGCTGAATTCCTCAACCAGGAACCATCTGCGGGGCATTTTGAGCGATTTGATCAAAAACTGGCCAGGCAAAACAGAAATGGCAGAATAATTCATATGTCAAAGAAAATCAGTCGGATTGCTGCGATCGGTCTATTAGTACTGATGTCATCTATGTGGGCATTCAATGAGTTTTCACAATCCAGACAACAATCAGTGAAGCTTGGAGATATCAGCCAGGAGTACCAGGATGTTGAATTTTTCTTTACCAGCCAGATAGACTCCAGATATCAGGATATACAGAATTGCCAGATTCTTGAAGATGAAGAGTATAAATCCTCCCTTTTAGAAGAAATTAACCAAATGGATTCAATCTATGATAATCTGCAAAAAGAATTGGGAGCCAACCCGAATAATGAAAGGGTTATACAGGCAATGATACGCCATTATCAAACAAAACTGAAAATCATGTCTGACATCCTTGACAGACTACAAGGAATTCAAAAACTCAATAATTCTCAAATAAAAAATCAAAATCAGTATGAAAGCGTTGAATTGTAAATCTGGCCTCATCTTTCTGGCTCTATTAATAGCAGGCTCAAGTCTGTTTGCTCAGAAAGTTGAGAAGGACCTCCACAAGGAGTTCAAAACTAACAAATCATCAGTCCTGTCAATGGACCTAAAATTCTGCGATTTTAATGCAGAAACCTGGAACAAGAACCAGGCTGTGTTTGATGTTCTCATTACCGTTGAACATAATGAAAAAGCAAAGGCTAAAAAGATTCTTGACATGATCAAGGTAGTAATTGATCAGGATGGAAATGATATTAGCGTTGATGTGAAAATGGACAAGAAATTCAGTAATACAAATTGGGGAAAATCAAAAAAAATCAAGATTCAAATTGATGCAAAAATTCCGGCACACATCAATTTTGAACTTGAGAACAACTTTGGCTCTGTAACTGTCACTGAACTCACCGGTGTTGTTTCCATTGAAAATAATTTTGGTTCTCTGGCAATTGACCGTTTGCTTGGGACAGAGATTGATCTCGAATTAAACTATGGGAGTGCTCGATTTACAGAATTGGCCGATGCCAGTGTGGAATTAAATTATGGTTCTATCGATATTAAGACTGCAGCCAATCTTGATCTTGAGCTTAACAATGGAAAATGCAATATTGGAAGTCTTAACAACATTGATGCCGAGATAAATATGGGAAGTTTAGAGCTTGGCAAAGTAGCAGCAACTTTTAAGCTTATATCAATTGAGAACAATATGGGTAGTGTTGAAGTAGGAATTGATCGTGATGCCGGTTTTCTGTTCACCGGGGAGATGCAGATGGGAAGCCTGGAATATCCTAAATTGGATAATTTAGTTAAATCGAAAAGCAAGATGAATCTTTCAGTTAAAGGAACTTATGGGGATGGACGTTCTCTTGTTAATGTTGAAGGCAATATGGGAAGTATTGAAATTCGACTAAAATAATATCAGAGGAACTTATTTGACAACTCCCGGCACAATGGCAGCGGTTACAATAACCGTTGCCATTTTCATGTCGTTGTGATTTAACAAATCTATGTTTGACTTGTTCCTATTAAAGAGATTGTATTCAGAAATAATAAATAGAACAATGATAAGTATATCACAACCCCCAAAAGCAAAAAACGAACCTGTGCTTTCGTATGCACCAGGCACTATGGAACGAAAACGTCTCCAGGAGGCGATTACCGAACTAAAGCGACATAAAGTTGAAATCCCTATGATTATTGGTGGGAAAGCTATCAAATCTGGTGATTTAAAAGAAATCCGAGCCCCTCATGATCATGAGTTACTTCTCGGACACTACCATGAAGGAACCCGGAATGATGTTCGGGAAGCCATTGAAAATTCTCTAAAGGCACGCGAAAAGTGGGCTAATACAAGCTGGGAGCACCGTGCATCCATTTTTCTGAAAGTCGCCAGTCTTATTGCAGGCCCTTTCCGTTACAAACTCAATGCAGCAACGATGCTGGCCCAATCAAAAAATGTGATTCAGGCAGAAATTGATGCGGCCTGCGAATCCATTGATTTTTTAAATTTCAATGTTGAATTCATGGCTGATATCTATTCTGCTCAGCCTACCTCACTGGAAAACACCTGGAACAGACTGGAACAAAGGCCACTAGAAGGATTTATCTTTGCTGTTAGTCCCTTCAATTTCACTTCAATTGCCTTGAACCTTGCAGCCGCACCAGCCCTGATGGGTAATGTGGTGATATGGAAGCCCTCTCCTTCTCAAATATATTCTGCAAAAGTGATAATGGATATTTATCGTGCTGCAGGACTACCAGACGGAGTGATTAATATGGTTTTTGCCGATGGTGCAGAAGCAGCGGATGAAGCAATGTCTCATCCAGAGTTTGCCGGGGTTCACTTTACTGGCAGTACCGAAGTGTTCAAATCCATGTGGACAAAAGTTGGCGAAAACATGAGCAGATACCGTTCTTTCCCCAGACTGATTGGAGAAACCGGAGGTAAAGATTATATACTGGCTCATTCTTCTTCACGTGCCATTGAAGTAGCTACTGCCATCTCAAGAGGAGCTTTCGAATATCAGGGCCAGAAATGCTCGGCTGCCTCACGTGCCTATATACCGTCAAACCTATGGCCTGAAATTGAATGCCACTTGCTTGATGATTTAAAGCAATTCAAAATGGGTAGTCCTGAAGATTTCAGCAATTTTATCAATGCAGTAATTCACGAAGGAGCTTTCAATAAATTGACAGGATATATTGACCGTGCCAAAAATGATCCGGAGGCTGAAATTATTGCGGGAGGACATTATAACAAAGAACAAGGATTCTTTATCGAGCCTACCGTAATACTGACAAAAGATGCAAATTATGTGACCATGCATACCGAATTGTTCGGACCGATAATGACAATATACGTCTACGATCCTGACAAGTTTGAAGCAACCATTGAATTAATAGATAAAACATCACCATATGGATTAACCGGGGCAATTTTCTCCAGAGATAGGTACTCTATTGAGATGGCAAGCAAAAAACTGGTTAACACTGCTGGTAATTTTTACATCAACGATAAACCAACAGGGGCTGTTGTTGGAAATCAGCCCTTCGGCGGATCAAGAGCCTCAGGCACAAACGATAAAGCCGGATCAATGCTGAATCTGCTCCGCTGGGTTTCACCCCGAACAATCAAAGAGTGCTTTCTTCCACCTTCAGATCACAGTTATCCATTTCTACAGGAGGATTATACCTGAAGACAATAAAATAGAAATATTGCCCGTACCTTTATGGTATGGGTATTTTTCGTTCACGTAAGAATATTGAACTTAATAGCTGGTATCGACTTGATAATGCGGCTAAAATCTTTCCGGCCGTCACAAATAAAGTAAGAACCTCAGTATTCAGGTTAAGTGCAGACTTGCATGAACCTGTTAAACTTGAAGCACTACAGAAAGCTCTTGATAAAACTTTACTTGAACTCCCCTATTTCCGTTCACAATTAAAAAAGGGATTCTTCTGGTATTGGCTGGAGCCCTCAGAAGCTCAGCCACTGATCCAATATGACCACGGCACACCTTGTCGGGAATTTAACACGCAACGAAGAAATCATTTGTTAATTCGCGTTCTTGCCAGGGAAAACAAAATTAGCGCTGAATTCATGCATACCCTGACGGATGGAGGAGGAGCATCAAAGTTTTTTCTATCCCTGCTGGGTAATTATGGACAATTTTGCACGTGGGCTCTGGATCCTGAAAGCCAGATTATTACCAACGACACATCAAACCAAAAAGACTTAACTGAGGATTCTTACAAAAAGTATTTTCGCAAGCATATCCCAAAACACTTAAAATTACGAAATGCCTACCATCTGCCATTGGCAATCAACAGAAAACCTGAATTCAGAACAATAGTTGCTGAGCTATCCACATCGAAAATAATTGCTCTGGCTCATGATAAAAAAATATCGCTCACAGAATATCTGGCATCTGTTTACCTGTTTACCTTACAAAAGTTTTATCTGCTCGAATACAATAAAAGACCATTTCCAAGAAAATCTATTCTCAGAGTGGAAATTCCTGTGAATCTCCGAAAACTATTCCCTTCAAAAACCCTTCGGAACTTCGCCCTGTTTGTTATGCCAGAGATTGATCCACGACTAGGCGCATACAGTTTCGATGAAATAACCAGCATTGTTCATCATTATATGCAACTGGAAACCGATCACCGCCAGATTCAAAGAATTATAAGAAGAAATGTAGGAGGAGAGAAAAACCCGATTATCAGGGTCATCCCACTTGTCTTGAAGATTATGGTTCTTACCCTGATGTTTAAGAATTCCGGACCAAAATTGTACTCTGGAGTTTTGACTAATCTGGGTCCGGTTAAAATTTCAGCAGATTATTCAAAATTCATAAAAAGATTTCGCTTCATTCCTCCTCCCCCGGATCCCAGTATAAAAGTAAACTCCGCACTAATAAGTTACAATGACAGTCTGGTGCTGTGTTTTGGCAATCAATCTTCTTCAACAAAATTCGAGAAAGAGTTTTTGCGTTTCCTTAAGAATGAAGGTCTCAAAATAACAATCCTAAATCAATAAACATGCCTATTTGCAAACATTGTGGTGTTGAAATAGAAGCTGAATTTTCACAATGCCCCTTATGTCAGCGACCTGCAGAAACAGAATTGTCCCAATCCTCTAATATGACATCTGGCTACAACCCAGGTTATTCGCCCCTTTCATCACGGGAAAAAAGCAGACTTTTCTGGGAATTAACAACAATCCTGCATTTCTCTGCCCTGGTAGTTACTATACTGATTGACATCATCGACAACAAACGCCCAACCTGGTCATTATATGCCATCACAAGCATCGCTGCATCTCATATCTTCATCACTTTATTAACATTTACAACAAGAAAATTATGGATTTTTCTGCCCGGATTACTAATCAATACCCTCGGCTTTCTGGTCCTTATTGATTTGTATGATAATGGGATCAATTGGTTTGTCAATCCGGGACTTCCGCTTGCCGGATTCTTCATTCTACTCCTGGGCAGTGTTATGGCATATACATTCCGAACCAGCCAAAGAGGATTCAACATCATTGCATCTGCCTCCTTAGCCATTGGTCTCTATTGTATTCTTGCTGAGATATTCATAAAAATGGCCAACAACATTGAAGTAACTCTCACCTGGTCAGCTATAGTAGCTGCATCCATTCTGCCATTTGCCCTTCTTCTGTTCTTTTTACATTACCGTTTGAAAAGAGGGACAAGCCTGCGAAAGTTTTTTCATTTGTAAGCGCCAAATAATTACCTTTGGTTATTCATGAACAAAACACTATTAAACAAGATATGGGCTTTTCTCAGAAACAAATTCTTTCTGACACTTGCAATTTTTATCGTTTGGCTGATAGTATTTGATCAACACAATCTCATCGATCGGTATAAAGCTCACAGGCACCTGAACAAGCTGAAAAAAGACACTACCTACTATATCAATAAGATTGAACAAGACCGCATGAGCATAAGGCTACTCGAAACCGATAAAGAAAACCTCGAAAAATTTGCCCGCGAGCGCTACCTCATGAAAGCTCCTGATGAGGATGTTTATATTATTGTGAAGGATTAGCATTTCACTAATACTAAGAATCACAAATAATCTATCGATTTTATGTGCCAGATTACATTTATTCGAACGACTTTGTGCTAGTATTTGCCGATGATTGCTGGAAACGTTTGTAATCAATTTCTCTTCTTTTTTATAGCTTAACAGACTTTGTGCCGGGTCTGAAACGTAAATCATAGTCTTTTCATTCCCACGATTTCTTTTCCGTGAAAAGATTTTCTTTGCAGTTTGTATTTTATAAACCACGATAAAATGCTGCTGTTTCCAGTGAACAATGCAAGGCAGTGGCACTTCGTCTCTAAGCTCTTCCCAAGTCAACCTATACTATAGCCTCAGACCTCCTGATCTGTCGCAGTTTTCATTGTCGCGTTTTTAAAGAACAGCTTGAGTTTTGTTCCAGGAAAGACCGCTTCATCATCGTTCAGTGTCTGACAAATCTCTCTTATAGCCATATTATCTCTGGGTGTTGCCAGGCTGTTTAATCTGACCGTAAGGGTATTTGTTTGATAATCCGGATATATATCCGCCTTTGCAAATATAATACTCTTCACCAACCCTCTTATTTCATTGGTGCTTTTTCGATAATATCCAGCCAGCAAATTGGCAATAGCCGTTTCAGCTCTGTAGCAGA
>JAYEFL010000331.1:0-1874 GCA_034658635.1 Bacteroidota bacterium
AAACAGGCCGTGCCTGCGAATCCCTGATGGCGTATTTTTTTATTGTATAGTATAGAGTTAACGCAAACCATATTTATTCTAAACTATAATAATCATACAAGCCCCCTATGGATGGCTGTGGTGGCTGATTGGGAATCCTGAGTTGCCAGTTGGGAATTCTGAATTAATTGCTTGATAATTTATTTGATTGTTGAGTGATTCCGAAATGGAATTACAGTAATTTGCAAATATTTTGCCATGTAATATTTCCAAATTCATCATCAGGGTTTTGGCAAATTCCGGAAAAGCCTGCCCTATATTTTGGAAACTTTAGCTGGGCGGTCAAGTTCTGTTCTGACAGCAGTAGCAATTACATTTTTTGTTATAGGCTTCCTTATAAAAGCACCAGCTCCCATTTCCTGAGCTTTGAAAACTCTATCCGATTCAGAAAACCCCGATAAGATTATTGCTTTTTGATTAGAATTAATTTCAAGTATTCGTTGGTATGTCTCAGCTCCGTCAATTCCTCCGGGCATCACCATATCAAGAATAACTAAATCCTGAGGATTATTTCTTAAGAAATCAACAGCTTTTTCTCCACTTTCAACAGCATTAACTTTATATCCCAGTTTATTAAGAAGCAATGCCGCAACATCACGTTGGATTTTATCATCATCTACAAGCAGAATTGTTTCATTGCCGCCTAAGATGCCATTGGATTTACTCTCAGCAACATCATCTCTGGTAACAGGGAAATAAACGTAGAAAGAAGTGCCATAGCCAATTTTACTGCTTAAATCTAAATATGCATTATGATCTTTTAAAACAGCATCAACAACACTTAATCCAAGTCCAGAACCGCGTACTTTGTCAGTTGTTTTGGTCGAGAAGAACGGGTCAAGAACTTTTTGAATAATATCGTCTGGAATACCACATCCGGTATCGGTAATAGTTAATTTGACATATTCTCCTTTGGGAACGCGTCCAAACGAAATTGAAGTATCATCTGCATAATAATTTTCAGTCTTAATAGAAATATTTCCAATATCTTGCATAGCATCCTGAGCATTGACAAGTAAATTAGTAAGCATGCGGTGAATTTGAGCACCTCCGCCTTTTATATTCAACAAGTTTTCACTAAGATTCAATTCACAAATTATATTTTTAGCTCGTAATTCCATTTCTTTGACAGTTTGTAATACAACTTGGTTTAGATTTAGAACGCTTTGATTATAATGGCCTCTTCTTCCCATAGTTAAAAGGTCTTGGTTGATATTGGCAATTTTCTGGGCGGCTTTTTCTATATCATCTAAATATGCTCTTGCTTTGTGGTCGTGCGGAAGGTCCTCTTTAATCAGTTCAGGATATGCCATGATTGGTCCTAAAAGATTATTGAAGTCATGTGCCACCTGTCCGGCAATAGTACCTGCCATTTCAAGCCGGTCGGCACGTGATTCAAGCTGTTGAAGACGTTTGATTTCGGTGATGTCGCGATTGCAAGCGCGTTGCCCAATATTCTTTCCGTCTGCATCATAAACAGTTTGGCATACGTGACCAATCCATCGAATATCTTTATTTTTAGTGATAATACGAAATTCTATGGGTGAGATTTCGCCTAAATTAAGAACTTCGTGATTATGGTCTTTCACGAAACTAATATCATCAGGGTGAACAATGCTTTTTAGTAGATCTGGATTCTGGATAAACTCGTCAGCATTGTATCCTGTAATCCTTTTGCATGATGGCGAAACATAAATATGTTTTCCATCGGGATCCACCAAATATTCCCAGTCGTAAGTATAATTTACCATAGTGCGGAGTTGTTCTTCGCTTTTCTGCAACGCTTTCTCAGCTTTCTTTCTTTCGGTGATATCAGAAGCGATTCCGGATATAGC
>JAYEFL010000332.1:0-1854 GCA_034658635.1 Bacteroidota bacterium
TGCATCAATAGCGTTTAGAAAGTTTTCTGCGGCTGTGATGTTCTCTGTGATTATAGCTTCAGAGTGACCTGATGTAAATCTTACAATATGCTCTATCGCACCTTCAACACCATCCACTATTTTGATATTTAAGATATTTGCTAAATATTCAGTGTCGTAGTCTTCATCAGTTGCTTTTGACACTGTAATGATTTCTTGCGTATTTGCACACCCTTTGAGGTCAGTTCCAGCTTCATTAAATGCAGCTTCAATTTTAGGAAGAGCATCTTTTGCGATAGCTTTATCTACCAGGAGAGTCTCCATCGCATTACAGACACCTGGTCTCTGCGTTTTTGCATTGATAGCAATAGCGATTGCGTTGTCTAGTTTCGCATCTTTGTCAATGTACGTGTGGCATTGTCCTTTGTCATGTTTTACAACACTTACAGTTGCGTTTTCACTTACATGTTTTATAAGTCCGGCACCACCTCTAGGGATTATTAAATCCACATACTTATCCATTTTTATAAGTTTATCAACTCCTGCTCTTGATGAGTCGGGAATGAGCGATATAAGGGCAGTAGGCAAATCATTATCTGCAAGAACATTTTGTAAGATTTTAGCTATCGATTTGTTCGAATGTTCAGCTTCTTTCCCACCTTTAAGCACACAAACATTAGAGCTTTTAAAGCAGAGTGCCGCAGTATCTGAAGTAACATTTGGGCGAGACTCATAAATGATACCTATCACACCGATAGGAATAGAAACTTTTTCCATCTTTAAACCATCTTCTGTGACCCAGCCCTCAAGCACACGACCCACAGGTTCTTTAAGCGCTGCGATCTCTTCGATGGCTACTGCCATGGCATCTATTCTTTGTTCATCTAAAAAGAGTCTATCCATAAGCGCCGAGGAAAGATTATTCGTTGTGCCATCTTTCATATCTAATGCATTTGCATCGATCAGACTTGAACTATTATCTCTCAAAGCCTGTGCCATCTCTTTTAAAATTCTGTTTTTTTCACGACCGCTCAATGTCGATAAAATTCTACTGGAGCTTTTCGCTTTTTGTAAAAATTCTTGCATCTTTATATTCCTATGTAGCTACAGCAATAATCAGTTACTGTATGAATTTTAAGATCAAATGATGCGTTGGCAGGTACATTAAAAATCTCTGGTGTATTGAGTTTTCTAAATTCACTTTCGCCAGGAAGTTTTACTTCTAAATCACCACTCATCATTTCCATGATTTCAGCCGAATCTGTATCAAATGTATATTCACCTGGTTGCATAATACCTAAAGTTTGTTTGCTTCCATCAGATAAAAACATGGTTCTACTTGTTACTTTACCATCAAAGTAAACATTTGCTTCCTTGACTATGGATATATTTTCTAATCTTGTCATTTTTTTTCCTTTTTTCTTATCTATTTTACTTCTAAATAGTGTACCTTTATTATGATTCAAAGAGTTCAAATACACCACCATCCAATTGTTTCCAGACGAGCACCATAACGGCACCCACTACCATTCCTGCCATTGCCACAAATTTTGTAATATGACGTCTGTAAAGACTCAATATGATAAGTGGGCCAAACGCAGCACTTAATCCTGCCCAGGCATAAGAGACAAGTTGAAAAACACTTGAATTTTCATCGGCAGATATATATCAAGCAATTATAGCGATAATGATAACAGTTATAAGACCTACCCAAACTAACTCTTTATCATTCGCATCTTTATGTAACAATGCGTGATATATATCTCTTGTAAGCACAGAATTAATTGTGTTTGGATTGTTATAATTTAACAAAAAAGTTGGTTATGATATCAAAGAGTCTATTGCAATACTTATCTCTATAGAGAATGGCTGTCA
>JAYEFL010000333.1:0-1849 GCA_034658635.1 Bacteroidota bacterium
TTAATATTTAAGATGTGATAATCATATAAAGGACTTAGCATAAATTAAGAGAATAAAAGTAGAAAGATTTTGCAATGCCATAAAAAGAAGTATTGCGCATCAAGCGTGACATTTTCCTTCGGATCGCTTCGCTAAATGTCACTACAGCCCGATGCGCTTGAAAAAAGACACCTCCCTGTTCATAGCAAAAAATGCTATGAAACCAGTATGTAATTGAATTATATAACATTAACATTTTGGATTTAGGAGGTGTCAAATGGAAACATACGCTGGAATCGATTTACATTCAAGTAATAATTACATTGGCATTATCAATGAGCAGAACCAGAAACTTTATGGGAAACGGATACCAAACGAGTTGGATAGAGTTTTGATGGCGTTGGAACCATTTAAGGATACACTGCAAGGTGTAGTCGTAGAATCAACATACAACTGGTATTGGCTGGTAGATGGCTTGAAGGACAACGGCTACAAGCTACATTTGGCGAACCCATCAGCAATAAAACAATATGAAGGCCTCAAGCACACTGATGACAAATGGGATTCTTTCTGGCTTGCCCATATATTACGACTTGGCATACTGCCCGAAGGTTACATTTATCCGAAAGAAGAGCGGCCGCTTCGTGATTTACTTCGCAGAAGACTTCTACTGGTCAGACAAAGAACAACGCATATTTTGAGCCTTCAAAGCATGATAAACAGAAATCTTGGGATGCGGATGTCAGGCAATGCTATAAAGAAGCTCAAGGAAGCAGACGCTGAAAAACTGTTTGACCAGACACATTTGGTACTGGCAGCAAAAAGCAGTATTTCAGTTATCCGGTTTTTAAAAGAAAAGATTTCGATCATAGAAAAAGAAGCGCTTTCTTTACTCAAGCCTCATCATGGGTTCAACTACTTACAGACGATACCAGGAATTGGAAATATCTTAGGACTGACAATAATGCTGGAAGTAGGAGATATAGATCGTTTTCCTACAGTAGGTGACTACTCTTCATATTGTCGATGTGTAAAAAGCGAAAGATTTTCAAATGGCAAAAAGAAAGGTAATGGAAATCGAAAAAATGGCAACAAGTACTTAGCCTGGGCATACGTTGAGGCAGCGAATTTCGCTATTAGGTATTGTCCGTATTCTAAAAAATTCTACCAACGCAAAAAGGCCAAAACAAACGGAATAGTTGGTATCAAGGCATTAAGCAACAAACTGGCCAGGGCATCATATTACATCATACGAGATCAGGTACCATATGACGCAAAAAAACTTTTTGGTTAATCATCCTGGCTGCAGCAGTGAACCGGTATAGGGGTTGGTCTAAAATCCACAAGATGTGATTGGAATCTGCTGCAGCCAACCACACTGCCAGAGAGTGATTGTTTTTGCAGTCTAATTCGCCCACGTCGTGAACCTATATCAGGGTTGGTTAAAAACCACAAGATGTGTAAAATATCCAATTGGACGCGGCGTGGAACCGATGATTTTCTGGGGTCCGTCAAACGGACCTGGGGCCGTGTTTTAAGCATTCCGCCTAAAGCACACCAGCCTTGATCCCGATGGGTGACTGGTGCGGATCAGCATTTGCTGACCGAGAACCAACAAGATAGAAGTAGCGGGTGCGGAACAGGAGGCAAAAGCGATGCTGTGCTGGCGCGAAAGTAAGAAGTCAAACAAAAAAAAGATGTATTTTTTTGTAGGGAGAGCTGTTTTTTCTCTTGACAGGGCCTTTAATGGGTGACCCTGTTGTTTTCATTCCCGTAGTAAAAAACCGGTGCTCCAAGAATGGACTAAAGTGTTACTTTTCAGGTTTCTGCGGATTTTCTAACCATTCCTGAAACCTCTTAAAAATAACAG
>JAYEFL010000334.1:0-60831 GCA_034658635.1 Bacteroidota bacterium
CGATGTCGGCTCGTCACATCCTGGGGCTGGAGAAGGTCCCAAGGGTTGGGCTGTTCGCCCATTAAAGTGGCACGCGAGCTGGGTTCAGAACGTCGTGAGACAGTTCGGTCCCTATCTGTTGTGGGCGCTGGAAATTTGAGAGAACCTGACACTAGTACGAGAGGACCGTGTTGGACAAACCTCTAGTGTATCTGTTGTGGCGCCAGCTGCATCGCAGAGTAGCTACGTTTGGAAGAGATAAGTGCTGAAAGCATCTAAGCACGAAGCTCGTCTCAAGATGAGATTTCCTTTAAGGGTCGTTAAAGACGATGACGTTGATAGGTTGTAGGTGTAAAGGCAGTAATGTCATAGCCGAGCAATACTAATTACCCGTTAACTTTCTACACAGTAAGAATTTTATAAACTTATAGGTTTTTTTTCCGATATGTCAATCTTATTGGTGCCCTTTATTGGGCCATGATCTTAAGGTGGTTATTGCGGCGGGGTTCCACCTCTTCCCATTCCGAACAGAGAAGTTAAGCCCGCCAGCGCCGATGGTACTGCAGTTATTGTGGGAGAGTAGGTCGCCGCCGACTTTTTATAAGCCCTGATTCATTTGAGTCAGGGCTTTTTGTATATTTGCCTCTGGCTAATGAAAATATTTCCTAAATTATATTTTATTCTCTTTATACTGACTTTCAGCCTTATGGCTGCCGGACAAACTGAACTCAATCAGCCGGTAAGAACTAGTTATGACTTACTGAATAGAGAAACGGATACTCTCACAATTGATACCCTAACCGCAGGTTCACAGATATATCATCCACTATATAAATCATTCCCTTCATGGCACGAATTAGGTAATCTTGGGTTTCCTGCTTTGGCAACTAAATGGAGTGGAATCAGTAAACTGAATGAGCCTTTTTATCTTCAAACTCTGAGCCAATATGCTAATCCGAAAAATGAACTGATTCAATATCAGTCAAAATCGCCCTACTCCCTTCTGAATTACACGTCAGGAGGAACACAAGACATTAACGGGCAATTCATTCGTGCTGTTTTTTCTCGCCCGGTTGTTCCAGGTATCAGGTTTACTGCATTACTTGATTTTGTAAACTCCCCGGGGCACTACAAAGGGCAAAATGCTAATCAATCATCATTCTCAGTTAATCTGGATGTTCAAAAAGAAAGGTACTTTCTTAAAGTGGGAGTAGAGACCTTAAAATTCAATCTTGGCGAAAATGGTGGCATTCTAAATCCGTCTGGTCTTGCTGATGCTTATGCCAAAACAGATGTGCAGGTATCTCTTAATAACGCGGCTTCAAGCACCTCATGGACCATTATTCAAGGCAGGCAGGAGTATGATATATTTGCATCTCCTGTGCAGGATTCCACTGATAGCGTGTCCTATATTAATCCCTATATTATTAAGGCTAAGCCAAAGCTGTTTCATCATTTTAATTATCAGTTATCTAAAAGACTATATAAAGATGCTCAGAGTTCAGCCAACACTTTTTATACTGACTATCTGCTTAATGATAATCAGGCCCAGGATTCACTTGGCTTTAATAGCTTTAATAACCGCTTAGGTATCTTACATTCAGGTTTGTACGGTGATTCTGCTCAGTGGATGGCCCAGGCAGGCGTATTCCATGTTCTGTCACTTTGGTATGCCAATGAATTGTCTGGTAACTTTCAGCAATTCGGAATTTTTGGAAATGGTCAGATAGAAAATGAAATATGGAGAGCTTCTCTAAATGCTAAATTGCAGCTATTAGGATATGGAGTTGGGAGTTATGAATTAGATTTCACTGTAAACAGAAAAGAGCCATCGGAAGCCTGGGATCTGAGTTTTGGCGTATCTTCAAAAATGGAACAACCATCTATGTTCTTTCAGATCTTTTCAGGAAATCATGATAGATGGTTAAAAAAGATGAGGAATCAGCAGGAGCAGAGTGTACAATTCAATGTTAAGCAAAACATATGGAATTTGTCAGCAGGAGGAGGTGTGAACCTGATTAGCTCCTGGGTCTATTTTGATTTGCTTGCCAAGCCACAACAAGCAGAATCCTCAACGATTCTGGGCTCTGCATTTCTAGAGAAGTTCTTCCAGGCAGGTCCTTTCAGATCAAAAAACATGATTCTGGTTCAATACACTCCTGCCAAAGAAATTCCATTGCCTCTTGTAGTGGCATCCACCTCAACATATATGCATCATGATCTTTTGTTTCCTAAAACCAATGGTAAGCTTGAGATTGAATACGGACTGGATCTCAGATATTGCACTTCATACCAAGGGTATGCATACAGGCCTTCAACCGGAGCCTTTCATTTGCAGGATCAGCAAAAAATGGGAAACTACCCATATTTGGATATCTTCCTGATATTGCGTGTAAAAAGAACCAGGGTATTCGTGAAGTGGGAACATGTAAATGCTGGCTTTACAGGAGATAATTTCTTTCCTGTTTTAAATTATCCGCTTAAGGAAAGGTTTTTAAAGTATGGAGTATACTGGCATTTCTATGATTGATTTTTGTCCGGATAAAATCAGGGAAAAGCTAATTTTGGGCTTGCCCGGAGTTTCAGGCCAGCAAAAAATGGCTCCTTCTGTTCGTTTTTCGGGAGATCATCTGCCGGATCCGGAATTATCGCGTCAGAGTAGTGTTCTTATTCTTCTATTTCCTCAGAATGGAAGTTGGGGAACTGTACTTATTGAAAGAACCTTGTTCGGACCGCATGCCGGACAAATATGTTTCCCGGGAGGAAAGCAGGATCATGATGATCAATCTGAATTATTAACTGCACTTAGGGAAGCAAATGAAGAAGTTGGCGTCAAACAGGATTCAATTAAGATTCTTGGGCAATTGTCTAAGCTTTTCGTGCCAAATAGCAATTTTTGGATCAGTCCGTTCATAGCCTGGGTAGATTTTGTGCCTGATTGGCAGCCTAATCCCTCTGAAGTGAAATCAATAATAACTGTAACCTTGCCTGATTTATTTGATGATTTAAATAAGAAGCGAAAAACTCTATCCAGAAACGGAGTGCATATTAATGCTCCGTACTATGATATTCATGGACACATGGTTTGGGGTGCAACGGCAATGATTATAAGTGAATTTGAAACTCTATTGAAGCGAAATACTCCTATTTCCTGAATTCCCGAATAAATTCCTCAACCTCTGGCACTCCTCCCTGGTATACAAGATATCCATTGTATGGTTCGCGGCTTGTTATTTCATCATTTATCGGTGTAAGCATGATCTCCTTAACCTTATCCAAATCATCAGACTGGCCAAGAGCCCAACCAAGTTTAATAAATGCTGCTTCAGGAAGCATGTTTTCTAATGGAATAACTCCTTTAGCCATTAGTTCTCTTCCAGTTTCATAAACGAACATATGAACATAACCCCATATGGTTTGCAATGTCATGTATATCGCCACCCCTTTCTCTTTTGCTCGTTCAATGGCTGGATATAATTCTTTATTTACATGTCCTAGTCCTGTGCCAACAATGATTATCCCTTTGTATCCCAGGTCAACAAGAGAATCAATCGTATCCCGATGCATATGTGGGTAGAAGTAAATCATTGTCACACGATCTTCAAAAAAAGGATATATTTCTACATTTCTGTCTTTTCGACGGTGATTAAATTCTTTTTTCAGGGCTTTAACTTCTCCAACCTTTACTGTTGCAATGGGGATATCACCAATTGTTCTGAAAGTAGATCTGTATGAGGAATGCATTTTTCTAACCCTGGTTCCACGGTGCAGGAAAGCGTAATCATCAGAGGTTGGACCAAACATACAAACCATTACTTCAGCTATCTGCCCATGACCAGCTGCATAACAGGCGTGCATAAGGTTAAGAGCTGCATCAGAAGAGGGTCGGTCAGATGATCGTTGAGAGCCTACCAGAACAATTGGTACGGGCGAGTTCTGAACCATAAATGACAGAGCATTGGCTGTGTGATGAAGGGTATCGGTTCCATGTCCTATGACAATTCCATCTACACCATTTTCAATTTCCTTCCCTATGGCAATGGCTAAGGCTTTATATTGCTCCGGACCCATATTTTCAGAGAAAACAGCAAATACTTTTTCAGTGTTCAGATTGCAGATGTCTGCCAGCTCGGGTACTGCGCCATAAAGTTCTCCAGGAGAAAAGGCCGGGATAACAGCCCCTGTTCTATAATCGAGGCGACTGGCAATTGTTCCTCCTGTTCCAATAAGCTTAATTCTTGGCAGATTTTCTGTATAAGGGAATTCCTTTTCCGGAATTTTGTAATTGGCTTTGAAATAATCAATTTCCTTAATGGAAATAATTGTGCTGACAGATATTCCTATATTATATCCGGTTTCTATTTTGATCACAATGTGAATCTCATCATCGTTTTCTGCTCTTGGAAGAACTGTTCCTTTGAATTTTCCACGGCTGGTATCAAATTCCGCTAAGCCCCATACTCTGACATTGAACTTTTTCAGCATTTTCAGAGCTACTCCTCTATATCCTTGAAAAATATCTTCACTCATTGTTTCTCAATTTTCTGTTGAACCAACTGACTTAATCCTGCCAGAGAAATATTTCCAAGAGCCTGATTTCTGATTTGTCCCATCAGCCAATCCCGGGTTGCATTATCATCACCTGATTTTCGTATTTCTTTGAATTTTTCTAATAAAAACTCTACGGGAGCTAACAGTGTTTCCTGCTTCCTTTTCCTGAATTTCAAACTAGTTAGAACCGAGGCCATATCCATGTTTGGATATTCCATTATAATGGGCAACATAGCTTTGGCTATCATTACGTCCATCTTTTGCTGAGTAATAAATGAGAATAACTCGTATAATTGTTCATATGAGAAGTCACTATGAGGAAACCTCTGGCCTTCCTGATATTTCATGAAATGAGCCATGAAGATTCCCAGCCATTTTGGTGTGATATTAAAATCATTGTGTATGCGCTCTATTAATTGAACCAGGTTCTTTTTTAGAAGATAATGAAAAGTATCTGGTGGAATATCCCAGTTTTTCATCTGTTCATAACGTACGTGAATGTCAACCGGCATATTCTGACAGAGTTCTTCAATATAGTCTTCATTCAATGGGATAGGAGCTGAGTCAGTATCCGGATACATCCTGTCAGCTCCTGGTAACACTCTTTCAAAAATTGTTGTTCCATCAGGTAAGCCTTTTCGGGTTTCACCAGGAACTCCTTCCAAAGCCATAATGCATCTTTCTTCAATCGTAAGGAGAGCAGTTGGTATATCTGATTTTGGCCCCCAGAAAATTATTTGGGCATCTTTATCCTTAGCTGATAGTAATTCACCTATCTCTTTGAAATTGATTCCTGTTTCCTCTATGTTGAAGGCCTCTGAACTGGTCATGTTTGGCTTTTCAATACATGCGATCACCTTAAGTCTGTCGCTGATCTCATTTGCAAAGCACTGTCCGGGCTGAGTGAAGTGAGAAAGAATTCCTGCAAATCCAGGAAGATTGACTGCATATATTTTTTCTCTGTCCTTTTTGGCCTGAACAATTGGGGGGTATTTACTCCCAAGTCTTTCAAAAGATAAAGGTACAGACTGGATGTTCCAATTATCGGGCAAGCAATTTCGCTTAATAAGTTTACCCCTGATAGCCAGCAGAGCAAACTGCCTGAAAGATTCATTGTGACTGAGAAGAGGAATCCACTTATTGTGGGCTACCCCCTTGATCTCAACTCTTGTTCCCCCGCTGCAACTCACGTTCACATCTTCTCGTCCACTTCCAATACCGGTTCTGACTTTCCCCGTGCTCCGGTTAAGGAACCGAATGTGTTCAGCTGCTTCTCTGAGTTCAAGAGGCGTCTCCATGTCTGGGTAGGTAACAGTCTCAATAAGAGGCATTCCCAGGCGGTCAGTTTTGTATATTCGGGTATGTCCAATGTCAGAAATCTCACGGCAGGAATCCTCTTCCAGGCTTAATTGAATCAATCTGACTTTTTTATTTGATAGTTGAATTTCACCTTCAACTCCGATAATTGCTGTTCTCTGGAAACCGGTTGGTATGCTTCCATCCAAATATTGTTTCCTGGTAATATGAACTTCTCCAACAAGGTTCAGGTTGGATAAATGTGAAATCTGAATTGCATAATCCAGAGCTTCACTGTTAATTATGAAGGGTGGGGTATCATCAATATCATAGGTACAGGCTGTTTGATTATTTAGTCTGTAAATGATTTCCTTTTTTGTACGGAACTCCATCAAAGCTGTACCATCGTATTCACCCATCTCTGAGAGAGTGGGACGCATATGCCGGATGATTTCTCCATCGAAATCTTCATTGTTATGATATATGCCGGCAGGGCAGTGGCAGAATAGTTTCTGCTCGGTTTTGAGTTGCTGATGAACTTCTAATCCGGATTTAAAACCTATTCTTTTCCAGTCTTTTAAGCTGGCTTTTTTAAAAGGAACGAAGCCTATGGCTTTACGGGTCCTTTCGTAATTATCTTTAGGATCTGGTGTTTTTTTCATGATGATGAGCGAAAAACGAGTCCGAATTTAATCAAATTTTATTGTTTTTGCCGGACTGATTTTTGAGATAATTCCTGATGGGATTACCAGCATTACTAGCGTAATCAGTAGTGCTCCAAAATTTAGAAGAAGGATATGAATGGGATTCAGGTTGATAGGTACAGTGTCAACAAAATAGGATGCAGGATCAAGAGGAATTATTTTGAACCAATCCTGGATAAGACAAATAGAAATGCCAAGCAGATTTCCGAGGAAAAGTCCAATGCTGATGATATATGCAGCCTGTATCAGGAATACTTTTTGCAGACTTCTGGTGCTGGCCCCTAGCGCTTTCAGGATGCCAATCATACTTGTGCGGTTAATAATAAGGATTAGTAAACCTGATACCATATTGAATCCGGATACCAAAATCATAAGTGCCAGAATAACCCAAACGTTTGTATCGGTTAATTTCAGGAAATCAAAAAAACCGGCAGATATTTCCCTGACCGTCTGCACATCCAATCCATCTCCACCTTCAGCCAATTTGTTTACCGTTATCTCAGAGAGCTTTTCGGCAGTTGTTTCCAGATACTTATCATCAGAAAGAATAAGTTCATAACCTGTTATTTGCTTATCGTTCCAGCCACTAACTTTCTGGATGTGTCTAATGTCACAAAATACAATCAAGCGATCGAATTCTTCTAGTCCTGTACTATAAATTGCGCCAACCACAAATGGACGGGCAGCCCGGGTCTCCGGGATAAAATAGGTTCGCATCCGGTCGCCAATTTTTAGCTTTAACAGAGAGGCAAGAGATTCAGATATGATAACTTCATCAGAGATTGTAGAATCATTGAAGGGTTTTATTTCACCTGAAATCAGGAATCTGGATAGGAAATTGTAGTTGTATGAATCGTCAATTCCCTTAAGTACAATGCCTTGCAGCTCAGGTTTTGCGTTGATAATAGCTGCCTTTGTAGCAAACCTTTGGACATGGATAATTTCAGGGATTTCAGCGAATTGCTTTTCGAGATTATCGTCTGCATTGATTGGGGCTGTTTCAAAGGAAGTATTATTATCGAGGTTAACAACCTGAATGTGAGAACTAAAACCCACAAGTTTGGCAGTAATTTCCTTCTTAAACCCAGTCAGAATTGCCACAGATAGTATCATTACTGTGAGACCCAAAGCAATTGCAATGATTGCAGTGCCCACCAATGGTTTGGTTTTATTATTTTTGTTGGGCTTACTGGAAATTATTCTCTTAGCTATAAATAATTCGAAATTCAAATACTCATATTTAGATGTTGAACAAATGTACTAAACTAAGCGGGCTTTTTTTTGTGATTATGAGTTTGTCTGCCCATCTTTTTGCTCAGAATCCAGGTGTCATTCTTAAAAAACAACAAGTTATTTGTGGTGCTGACAGAACGGATTCTTATTTACCGACACTCGCAGGCAAGCGGGTTGGACTTATCGGAAATAAGAGTTCTCAGGTTGGGCCGGTACACTTGCTGGATACTTTGTTGAGAAGTGGAATAGAGGTAGTCTCAGTTTTTTGTCCGGAACATGGTTTCCGTGGCGAGGGAGAGGCTGGGGAGAAGATAGATAATTACAATGATCCGCTTACCGGGATCCCTGTAAAATCATTATATGGTTCTAATAAAAAGCCTGAAGCAGAGGATTTGAAGGGAATTGACATTCTTGTTTTTGACATTCAGGATGTTGGTGCAAGGTTTTACACTTATATCTCGACATTACATTACGCGATGGAGGCTGCTGCTGAAAATGGCATCCCGCTTATGATCTTTGATCGTCCAAACCCTAATGGTTTTTATGTTGATGGTCCGCTAAGACAGCCAGGGTTTGAATCATTTGTGGGCATGCACCCCGTTCCTGTAGTTCATGGCATGACGATTGGTGAGTATGGCGAAATGATCAATGGCGAGAAATGGTTGGCCAAGGGTATTCTTTGTGATCTGGAGGTTATTTCCTGTGATAATTATGATCACTCGACGGAATATCTCCTTCCTGTCAGACCATCACCTAATCTTCCTAACCAAATTTCCGTGTATTTGTATCCATCCCTATGCTTGTTTGAGGGAACAATTGTAAGTATTGGCAGGGGAACCATATTTCCTTTTCAGGTCTACGGTCATCCTGAATATCATGGATCTTTCTGTTTTTCACCTGAACCAATCCCTGGAGCAAGCATGAATCCAAAATGGAAAAATACTTTATGTCAAGGAGTGGATTTGCGCGAAACAGGTCAATCATTGATCTTCAGTAATCCTGTATTACAGATTGAATGGCTAATAGATATTTATAAGGATTTAGATAAACCAGATAATTTTTTCACTTCATATTTTGATACTCTTGCTGGCTCTTCATCGTTAAGGGAAATGATAATCGAAGGTCAGACCGCTGAAGAAATTCGGCAGAGCTGGTCATCTGAGCTTTCTGAGTTTAGGAAAATACGACAGAAGTACTTGCTATATGCTGAGAATTAGATTGATTTTGTGTGGGATATTGTTTGTGAGTAGTGTTCAGTCGCAAACCTCAAATCTTAGATTATTTAACTACTTCGAATTATTTGGAGGGATAGGAACCAGTCATTATTTTGGAGATATTGGAGGTGCCGGGACACGCTGGAACGGTTTTTTTGATAGAATTGATTCTTTCAGGGATTTTGATCCCCTTGAAACCCGGATATCAACTTCCTTTGGAGCAAGGTACATGCTGAACAGGAGCTTTGCTGTTTCAGGAAGGCTTTCTCCGATATGGCTGAGTGGCAACGATGCCGGGTCTTTCAATTCAGAGCGAGCTTATTATTTCAATTCTTTTCTCACTGAATTGTCTGGCCAGGCTGAACTTTATTGGCTGAGTCGCTATACTGGTCTGAATCCTTATTTCTTTGCGGGATTTGGAGCAATAGCATGGTATTCTAAAGTTAAAAAAGCTGATTTCCAGAACTATGTGTCTACTGGAAATGTTTTCCTGGGCGGACTTGGATTCCGGTATTCAGCTAATAAGGCCTGGACCCATTCATTTGAGTTAGGATATCGGTACAGTTTGACGGATTACATAGAAATGTATAAAGGCAGCAGCAGATGGAATGATAGTTATTATCTTCTTCAATATAATTTATCATATCACTTTACACGGGGAACAATTTATAACAGGAGAGGGCTCGTAAGGAAAAACTGGTGGGAGCAACGGAAGAAAGACGCACTATCAGAAGGTGATCTCAATATTGAGATAAACCAGGCTATTGATCCGGCTGACGGAGAATTGTCTTCTCGTGAAAGGAGGCAGGTTGCCCGGTATCTAAAGAAAATATCTCGCAAAAGAAAAAGAGAAAGAAATCATTTGTGATTTTAATCGGTAATACTTTTATCTTTGTCCAACTTTTAACAAATATCCACAAGTATTGGAATTTCGTAAGCTTATAGTCGCAATTAGTTTATTTTGTTTGCCGCTTTTGTTACAGGCACAGGTTAATGCAGCTTCATACTACCGTAGTATAGAGGTGTTTGGGGGAATGGGCACTACCCATTACTTTGGCGAGGTTGGAGGACCTGGTGATAGTTATTCAGGCTTTTTTGCTGCTCTGGATAATTTGGGTTTTGACCCCATGCAATCTCGTTTGGGGTGGAGTTTTGGTTCCCGTTTTGAATTCCGCAAAGATATGGCTGTAACTGTCTCACTGAATCCATTATGGATTGGTGGCAGCGACAAAAACTCTGCACGTGAACAACGGGGTTATGCCTTTGATGCAATTGTGGTTGAGGGCAGCCTTAATTATGAGTACTATTTTGCCCGACGAACAACCGGGCTGGCTCCTTACGGTGGTTTTGGCTTGGCTGCTTCTATTTATCGCTTTAAACCCAAGCAAGAGCAATGGTCAAGTTTGTACTATTCTCCGATAATGATTTATACAATCGGAACCCGCTTACCCAGCCGTTCACGCATTACTCATGGGATTGAGCTGGGATTTCACTACATGTTTACAGATTTTATGGATGGATTGAATGGAAACATGAAAGTGGGAGACAGTTATTATTTTGTCAAGTATCTGATCAATTTTGAATTAGAGAAAACGTTTGTGTACGATCATAAAGGATTGATACGATGATCAATCACTTGAAATCAATTCCCTTTAACTAACACGTCCCGGATATTCCAATAAAGCTGCTTCCAGACATTTGACTGCATTTTTCATGTCTTCAAGTTTGAGTACGTATGCAATCCTGACTTCGTTGTATCCTAGTCCACTGCTTGAATAAAACCCTTCAGCTGGTGCAACCATAACTGTTTGATTATCCAATTCAAAATCGGTTAGCACCCATTGAGCAAATTTGTCTGCGTTATCCACCGGGAGTTTAACAGTGGTATAAAATGCACCTTTTGGCATAGGGCAATACACACCATCAATTTTATTCAGACTTTCTACCAGAAAATCTCTCCGTTCAATATACTCAGCATTTACCTCTTTGAAATAACTTGCAGGTGTGTCTAATGCTGCCTCACCAACTATTTGCCCTAATCCAGGAGGGCTTAGTCTGGCCTGAGCAAATTTCATGGCAGTGTTTATGACTTCTTTATTGTGGGTTACAATTGCCCCGATACGAACTCCGCATGCGCTGAATCTTTTTGAAACAGAGTCAAACATAACAGTGTTCTGCTCAATTCCTTCGAGTTGTAAAACTGAATGGTGTTTTTCGCCATCATAGCAAAATTCACGGTAAACTTCATCTGAAAATAAGAAGAGGTCATGCTTTTTAACTATATCGCGAAGGCTTTCCAATTCTTTAAGACTGTAGAGGTAGCCGGTAGGATTATTTGGATTGCATATGATAATGGCTTTTGTTTTGCTGGTGATTAGTTTTTCAAAATCTTTAATCGGAGGCAAAGCAAAACCATCCTCTATTTTTGAGGTAACCGGTACAATAGTAATCCCTGCCGAAACAGCAAAGCCATTGTAGTTTGCATAGAAAGGTTCAGGTATTATCACCTCATCACCCTCGTTAAGGCATGTTTGTAAGGTAAACAGGATAGCCTCTGAACCTCCTGTAGTAACAATAATTTCTTCATGTGTAACCGGAATCCCGATATTGGTATATGAATCAGCTAATTTTCGTCTGTATGATTCATATCCAGCTGAATGTGAGTATTCAATAACCTTTTTATCCAGATTGCGAATTGCCTGTAAAGCAGTTTCAGGAGTGGCAATGTCAGGCTGCCCAATGTTCAGGTGGTAAACCTTGCGTCCTTTCTTTTTAGCCTCTTCTGCATAAGGAACCAGCTTTCTTATTGGCGATGCCGGCATCGCAATTCCACGTCCGGATATTTTTGGCATGATATTATGAGTTAATTATTTCTTTTTCTTTTTCTTCTTGGCATCCTGCATCTTCTTTTCATACAGGGCCTTTTTAATGTTCTTTGTACTGTTAGGATCTCCTTCCTCCAACCTGTTCTCCATAGTTTTTTGACCACCTTCGTTTGATATTGAAGACTTTGTATTAACAGGGATTGCAGGGGCTTCCCCCCTCAGAACCTTATTTGAACCAGCTTTGGGTAAAACCTTACCTTTAATTGATAACCTTACTGGTGAATTTTTAGCGGATGAAAAAACCTGCACTGTTTTGTTGAACATGCCTGGCAGGTGTGTGTCGTACTTCACTGTAATGTAGCCCGATCTTCCTGGTTGAATAGGTTCTTTTGACCAGGATGGAGCAGTGCAGTTACAGGATGATTTGACATTTGTGATAACCAATGACTTATTACTTGTATTTGTGAAGCTGAACTTATAAGTGCCTCCCGCTCCGTATTCTAAAGTGCCATAATCATACATTTCCTGTGCAAACTGCATTTCATCTACATTCTTTTTCTTACCCTTGTTTTTCTGCGCAAAGCTTACTGAGCTTGCTATCAAAAGGATCCCGAGGATGATGCTAATTCTTTTCATATTGATACTCGTTTATATTAGACTACAAAATTACATTTATCTTGTTAAAATCGGAAAATGAAACCGATTTTTCCTTATTTGGTGCTAATTAATCTAAACGCTGCTCAGTGAACATTATTATACCAAATGGGGAAAGAAAATTTCTGCTTCATATGATAGGGATATTTTATTACTTTTACCAACATTTCTCAGGCAATCAGATGCCATTTAAATTATTGTAAATGAATAGATTGGAAGTTTCTGCAAAGTATGATCCGGCAACAACGGAGGATAAATGGTATAGCTATTGGATGGAAAAGGGATTTTTTCACTCTCAACCGGATGAACGAGAGGCATTCACTATAGTGATTCCACCTCCAAATGTTACTGGTGTTTTGCATATGGGGCACATGTTAAACAACACTATTCAGGATGTTTTGGTCAGAAGGGCACGGATGCAGGGGAAAAATGCATGTTGGCTGCCAGGAACCGATCATGCATCTATTGCTACCGAGGCTCGTGTTGTTGCAAAACTACAGAAAGCTGGCATTAAGAAATCTGATTTGAGCAGGAATGAGTTTTTGGAGCATGCATGGGAATGGAAAGAGGAGCATGGAGGGATCATTCTTGAGCAACTGAAAAAACTTGGAGCGTCTTGTGATTGGGATCGTACCAAGTTTACGATGGATGATCAAATGTCTGAAAGTGTAATTAAGGTTTTTGTAGACCTTTATCGGAAAGGATATATATACAGAGGTGTGCGAATGGTGAATTGGGATCCCCAGGCCAGGACTGCGGTTTCTGACGAGGAAGTGAATCACAAAGAAGTTCAGTCAAAACTGTATTATGTCAGATACCTGATTGATGGTACCGAAGATGAATACCTGACTATTGCAACTACTCGTCCGGAAACTATTTTGGGAGACACAGCAGTGTGTGTTAATCCTGATGATGAACGCTTTAAAAAACTGATTGGTAAAAAAGTTGTAGTTCCCATGGTTAACAGGGTTGTACCCATAATTCAGGATGATTATGTTGACATAGAATTCGGAACAGGAGCTTTGAAGATAACACCGGCTCATGATATCAATGATTATGAGATTGGGCTGAAACATAAGCTTGAATCCATTGATATTTTTAACCCTGATGGTACAATAAGTGAGGCAGGAACTTTGTTTGTTGGTGAGGATCGATTCAAAGCTCGCAAGCTTGCTGTGCAGGAGCTGAAAAAGATGGACTGTCTGGTAAAAGTTGAGGATTATATCAATAAGCTTGGGTATTCAGAGAGAACAGATGCAGTAATAGAACCCAAGCTTTCTGTTCAGTGGTTCATGTCGATGAAAGAATTAGCCACACCTGCTCTGGATGCTGTGAATAGTGATGAGATTCAACTACACCCTCCAAAATTTAAAAATATTTACCGTCATTGGATGGAGAACGTCAGAGACTGGTGTATCTCTCGTCAGCTTTGGTGGGGGCAAAGAATTCCAGCATGGTATCTTCCAGGTGGTGAGTTTGTTATTGCAGAAGATGAACAGGAAGCCCTGATCCTGGCTAGAGAGAAATCTGGTAATCCTGACTTGAGCCTTAATGATCTGAAACAGGATGAAGATGTTCTGGATACATGGTTCTCTTCCTGGTTATGGCCGATTTCTGTTTTTGATGGTATTCGCAATCCGGATAACGAAGATATCAAGTATTATTACCCAACTAATGATCTGGTTACTGCACCTGAAATTTTGTTTTTCTGGGTTGCCAGAATGATTATTGCCGGATATGAGTATCTAGGGAAGAAACCTTTCAATAATGTTTACCTGACTGGAATTGTCAGAGATAGCCAAAGAAGAAAAATGTCTAAGTCTCTGGGCAATTCTCCAAGTCCTCTGGGTTTAATCGAGCAATATGGAGCTGATGGTGTGCGTGTGGGAATGTTGCTTTGTTCACCAGCTGGAAATGATTTGCTTTTTGAAGAGTCGCTGATTGAACAGGGAAGAAATTTTGGGAATAAGATTTGGAATGCCTTTCGTTTGCTTGCCGGATGGGAAGAGGATAAAGAAATAAAGCAGCCTGAAACTGCCAGACTTGCTGGTAAGTGGTTTGATACAAAATTGAAGCTGGCCATTAGTGACATAGACGACCAATATTCGAAATTTCGTCTTTCCAGTGCCCTAATGATCTGTTACCGTTTGTTTTGGGATGATTTCTCTTCTTGGTATCTGGAAATGATTAAGCCGGATTATGGTGCCCCTATTGATTCTCAAACAAAACAGGAGGCTTTTGATTTTATGGAGAAGCTAATGCTTATTCTTCATCCATTTATGCCTTTTATTACAGAGGAATTGTGGCAAACGATAAAAGAACGAAAGGATGGGGAGTCAATTATGATTGCCTCCTTGCCAGGTGCCACGAGTTTTGATGCAGACCTGCTGGATCGCTTTGACCGGGTAAAAGAACTAATCGTTTTTATTCGTTCTATAAGAGCTGAGAAAAGTATTCTTATGAGAAATCCCCTCAAATTGCAGGTTCGACCGGTAGAAGGGGAATATGCTGGAGAGTTTAACCCGGTAATTGCCAAGCTGGCTAATCTTGATAGTATTGAGAATATCAATGATGCTCCTGAAAGATCAGTTAGTCAGGTTATTAAAGCTGTCGAGTTTTTTGTTTTACTCGAAGGAATGATTGATCCGGCAGAGGAAAAAGCCAAAATCGAGAAGGAATTGAGTTATGTTAAAGGCTTTTTGTCAGGAGTTGAGAAGAAGCTGTCTAATGAGCGTTTTGTTAAAGGTGCACCAGCCCAGGTTGTTGAGAAAGAACAACAGAAGAAAGCAGATGCAGAAGCCAAGGTTAAGGCTTTGGAAGCTCAGTTGAAAGAGTTTTAAGTATAATATTGAGATAAGTATAATATTAAGAGATAACTGACATGAGAAATTGTTTGATCTTTCTTGGGTTTATTATTAGTTTTTCGGCTTGTTCTCAGCAAAAGCAGGAAGTTAAGCTAATGAGTTTTAACATTCGGTATGCTAATCCTGCAGACAGTTTGAACTATTGGGAAAACCGAAAGGATCAGGTTATTGAATTGATCAGGAATAGAGATTGTGATTTTGTAGGAATACAGGAGGCTTTGCCTGTCCAGATTGGTTTTCTTGAGAGCAATCTTTCTGATTACGAATTTGTTTGGCGAACCCGGGAGGCAGATCCCACCAAAGGAGAAGCCGTTCCGCTTCTTTACCTGCAAGAAAAATGGAAACTAATAAGCTCTGAAACCTTTTGGTTATCTGATACTCCTGAGGTGCCGGGGTCAAATACCTGGAAGGCTGCTTGTAATCGTGTAACAACATGGGGCCTGTTTGAGTCAGTTGAAACCGGTCAGCAACTTATAGTGTGCAATACTCACTTTGACCATATTTCACAAGAAGCCCGACTTAAAGGAGCTCAATTAATAAGAAGCCGTTTGGGTGAGAAAGCAGATCGCACTCCAATTGTTTTGCTAGGTGATTTGAATGGGAAGCCTGATAATCCTGCTGTGAAAGAATTGACCAGTATTTGGCAGGATCCCTATCCGGAGTTTTATCCGGATGACACCTTGAGCGGAACTTTTCATGCATTTAATGGAAGTCCTGAAGGCAAAAGGATTGATTATGTTTTAGTGCATGGAGCAAAAAAGATCAGTAGTATTCAAATAATCAGAGATAACCAGCGGGGGTTTTATCCATCGGATCATTTTCCCGTTTTCGCAGAGGTCATTTTCTAAAATCTATAGTTTTATGAAGGAGGGTATTTACAGTGCTAATATTCTGGAGCAATATCTTAAGAAGCCAGCACATAGTTTTACACATATTGATATAATTCGCTTTATTGATGAGAATGGGATAGAAATGCTCAATTTCAGATATGTTGCTGAAGATGGGAAGCTGAAGGTTCTTAACTTTGTTATTAATGGTCGTGCTCATCTTGAATCTGTACTGTCAACAGGAGAAAGAGTCGATGGATCCAGCCTTTTTTCTTATATCGGGGCAGCATCAAGTGATTTGTATGTGGTGCCAAGATATAAAACGGCTTTCGTGAATCCTTTTGCTCAGGTACCTACCCTTGATATTCTATGTTCATTTTATGCCAGTGATGGAAAGCCCCTTCAGAGTGCTCCTGAATACATTCTTAGGAAAGCTCATGAAAGATTCAAGAGTGAAACGGGCTTTGTATTCAAGGCTATGGGTGAATTGGAATATTATGTTCAGGGAAAGAAAGAGGAGATGTATCCTACAGATGATCAGAAGGGCTATCATTCAGCAGCACCATATTCTAATTACGAGAACCTGCGCTTGGAGGCGATGGATTTAATATCTGCTTGTGGTGGGAAAATTAAGTATGGACATTGTGAAGTTGGTAGCTTTGCTACTGATGCTGAAAGTTTTGAGCAGCACGAAGTTGAGTTCTTGCCAGTGGAAGTGGAAGATGCAGTTGATCAATTGATTGTGGCTAAATGGATTTTGCGACAGTTAGGGGATAAATATGGCGTAAATCTGAGTTTTGCACCTAAGATTACTGTTGGGAAGGCCGGTTCAGGATTGCATGTTCATATGATGCTGACAAAAGACGGCAGAAATGTGATGGTCGAAAATAATCAGCTTAGTGAATCCGCCCGTAAGGTAATTGCCGGTTTAATGGATTTGGCGGCTCCTTTAACGGCTTTTGGCAATACTATCCCCACTTCTTACCTGCGTTTAGTACCTCACCAGGAAGCCCCTACAAATATTTGCTGGGGCGACAGGAACCGATCAGTTCTTGTTAGAGTTCCTCTTGGATGGCTGGATGCTCATAATATGATTGAAGACGCAAATCCTCAGGACTCCTTTGGGGACAAAGTATTTGACAGTAAGCAAACAATTGAAATACGTTCTCCTGATGGTTCAGCCGATTTATATCATTTGTTTGCCGGACTGGTGATGGCAGCTCAACATGGTATAGAAATGCCAGATGCTTTGAAAAGAGCCAGCGAATTGTATGTGGATGTCAATATTTTCAATGAGGAGAATAGTGACAGGCTGGCCGAGCTGGCACATCTTCCTGATTGCTGTGAAGAATCAGGGCTGATATTACAGAAGTATCGGCATGTCTTTGAGAAGGATGGAGTCTTTCCATCCGGAACTATCGACAATTTTATCCGGGTTTTGTGCGAGTTTAAAGACAGAGGTCTTAGTGAAAGGATATATGGCAAGACTGAGGAGATCAGGAAGTTGGTTTACAAATACTTACATCATATGTAAGGGTCAGATTTCCTCGGATGGTTCATTCCTGTGAAGCTTGGCGTTTTTTATGCTTGCATTCAGTTCAAATCCGATTAATAATACAAATGAATTGTAATTGATCCAGATCATGAAAGCAATCATGGTTCCGATTGAACCGTACAGTTTATTGTATTGTCCAAAGTTGTTGATCAGGGCCGATAATCCAAGAGAAGTTGCTACCATAATAATTGTAGCCAGTGTGGCTCCGGGAGAAATAAATCTGAATTTTCCTCTCCTGGCAGGAGCCAGATAATACAAAAAGGAAATCCCCAGGAAAAGAAATGATAAGATTATCAGCCACTTACCATTATTAAGCAGAGCCAGTAGGAATTTGTTTGTGAGAATATTTTTGGCTTCCAATAAATCAAGAAATGCTCCGCTAAATATGATAAGCGTAAGTGAAAAGGCCACAAGCATACAGAATATTAAAACCAGCAGGATAGCAACCAGTTGTTGGTTAATCCATTTACGGGTTTCTACATGATGATAACTGGCATTGAAGGCACGTATCAGGGCTGAAATACCGTTAGTGGCAAAAAGCAAAGCAGCCAGGAATCCAAATGATAATAAGTCGGTTCTTTTTGTTGTGATAATTTCTTCAAAAGTGTCTTTTATCGTGTGATAAACATTTATTGGAAGAATTTCCTGGAGGGTTGACATCATAACCTCCTGAAGGTTGTGAATTGGAAAATATGGAATTAATGTAACCATAACCAGAAGTGCGGGAAAGAAGGCAAGGAAAAAATTATAGGCCACTGCTGATGCTCTGGTGGCTGTTCCTCCATTTTTCAGTCCGTTGATAAAAAAAGAAATTACCTCGGCAATTGGTATCCTGTCAAATCCAGGCAAACTGGCTCTTCTGACAAAAACAGCTAGCTTCCTGATAAATCTTGGAAATAATCTTTTTTTTCTGGTCATTTTAAATTTTTGCTTTCAAACTAAGGTCAAGGCTGAAAATCTGATGGGTTAAAGCACCTACAGAAACATAGTCTACCCCTGCCAGTGCATAATCCCGTATGGTGTCGAGATTAATGCCCCCGGAAGATTCAGTTTGGAATTTACCGTCTATCATGGCAATAGCCACACGAGTTTCTTCAGGTGTGAAATTATCCAGCATAATCCGGTGCACTTCTCCAAGCTTCAGAACCTCCTTGAGCTCATTAAGATCACGAACCTCAATTTCGACTTTCAGATTCATTGAGTTATCACGGAGGTAATTTCTCGTTTGAATTAACGCTTTCTCAATACCACCTGCGAAGTCGATGTGATTGTCTTTGAGCATAATCATATCATACAAGCCCATGCGGTGATTCTCCCCGCCACCTATCCGAACAGCTTCTTTCTCAAGTAGCCTCATATTAGGTGTAGTTTTCCGTGTATCAAGAACTTTTGTATTAGTACCTCTTAGTCTTTTAACATAACTGAGAGTCACGGTAGCAATGCCACTCATTCTCTGAACGATATTCAAAGCCAGACGTTCTGTCTGTAAAATTGATAAGCTGGGACCCCGCAAGTGCATAATTTCATTGCCTGGTGAAATCATATCACCATCTGCAAAATGAAAATCTGTTTGGAGTCTGCTGTCGAAAAGCTCGAAAAGCCTCTTAATCACCCGTAGACCAGCTACCATACCTGCCTGTTTTGCTATCAACACAGCTTTACCTGAAGCATCAGGAGAAATGACGGCCAGGGAAGAATGATCGCCTTCGCCAATATCTTCATTTAAGGCATTTAAAAGAATTTCATCCAGATTAGTAGCAGTCATATCGCAAAAATAGCTATGATAAGTCAATTTAGCTCACATTTTCTTACTTTTAGGTCAAACCCGGTCTGAAATTTGCCCGGGACTCAAAAACCTGAGAATGTATAGCAATAATAAGCAAGATCTTCCTTCTTTTTGGCGAACAAGTCGTTTTTTTTGGCTAATCCTGGCTTTTGCTGCTTCGGCTCTGCTTTTCCAAAACATCCATAAGCGTACCATAAATGAGGTAATTGATCCACAGCGTATAGAGCGCTTGATCCAGGAGCGACTTATAGAAATGAATACTCAGATTCGTCAATTGAGCCAGAGTCTGAAGAATGAAAAAATTGCAGATTTTATTTCAGCATCTGATAATTCCTTTTTTGTATACGATAATGACTCGTTAATATTCTGGTCGGATAATTCAATTGCGCTTCCTGATAGTTGGGGTTCTCAGGATTTTCATAATGGTTTGCTCAAGTTTCCTAATCTTTCAGGATTATGCGTTATTAGTACCATCGATAGTCTGACTATTGCAGGTGTTATCCCTTTGCAATACAATTTTCCTATAGAGAATGATTTTTTGTCAAATAAATTCCTGATTGGTGGTATTCGTTCCTGCTATTATGTTGTTATTCCCGTTTCCAATGTTACTGAGATAATTATTCATGATCAGACTGACCTTCCCCTTTTTGGACTTTACAGGAGTAATTTTGATAATGATTTCAGCATTTTCTGGTTCCTGGCAATTGGCTTGTATGGAATAAGCTTGTTTTTTGTTCTGTGCTTTTTGCTTGATCTGCTTCGATTGGGATATAGTTTGTGGAATTCAAATTGGTGGTTGTTGATATTGGCGGTGGATCTGGGCTTGATCAGGTGGTTGCTTTCCAACTTCAAAGTACCTGATCTGTTTTACAGTTTATCATGGTTCCAGACCTTTGATATTCCGGTCAGGTTTTTTGAATCACAGGGAGATGCATTAATCAGTCTGGTGTTTATCCTGTTTTTATCCCTTGCGATCAACCGATGGCTTCGTATCTATCCTGAGAGAGTTGATAAAAACACTGTTGTCGTTAATCCCAGATTAACAGATAGTTTCACATCGCTCGGCTGGTTGATTGTTGTTGTTGCATGGTTCTGGCTAAACAGATTCTGGACTTTCTTGCTGCAGCAGCGTGAAGACGTGATTGAGATTCACAATGTACTGTCAATTACCTTTCACAGCTTCATGGATATAATATTAATGGCTATTGCTGCTGCCGCTTTTGTTCTGATCTTATATCGGATATCCCGACAAACAATCCATATGTATCCCCTCAGACGATTTATTCTTATTCCTGTGGTAACAGGAATTGTGGTTTTTGCGGTCACTCGAAATGCAGGTCTGGGCCCTGATCTTATTTCTGTGCTGGTTTTGATGTTATTGATCCTTACCTGTGGGATTTCTTTATATCGTAAAGAGGTTAGGTTGAGCCAGTTTGGGATGGTCTTTGTCCTAATTGTTTTTGCAATTTTTATGGTTTTGGTATTAAATCAAACTAATAAAGTTAAAGAAGAATCAATCCAGATTGAATTGATTAATAATCTCTCAAATGAGCATGATCCGGTTGCTGAAAAACTTTTGCTCGGGATGGATGCAGGGATATGCTCTGATTCAACACTAACTAGTATGATCCGGAATCCCAGAACTCCGGAAGAAGATGTTAGAACGTATCTTCTGAATAATCATTTTGAACAATATTGGGATCAGTATAAGATAAGTGTTAATATTTGCGATTCGGTAAATATGTTGATTTTTTCCACTGAAAGAATTACGGTGGGATGTCTGGATCATTGGAACAGGATAAAAGATAGTGATGGCGAGGTTTTAGGAGATTCGCACTTTTATTACATAAATAACTTTGACGGAATAGTCTGGTATCTGGGGATATTTCCAGTGTTCACGCCTGATAGCACTTATGCTTATCATCTGACTATATCAGCTGAATTGGAGTTAATGCCTGAGGGACTCGGATACCCGGATGTATTAATTGCTGGTGAGAATCGTAGAGACAGCCTTTGGGATGAGTATTCATTTGCGAAATATCAGGATTGCCATTTGATTAGCAGATCTGGTGATTATGCATATGCTTCAAGCTGTGTATCCTATCCATCCAGTGCAGATTCCATTGTTTCATTTGCTTATGGTAAATTTGATCATTGGATCAGTGAGTTGGATGAGCGAAGTAAAATCATTCTCAGTAAGCCAAAGACCTCTGGCTTAGAGCATCTGTTTTCCTTTTCATACTTGTTTGTTAGTTTCTATATCATATGGCTCATTTTATCTCTGGCTTTATTCTTACCACAAAAGATTAAAGCCGGTAGTTTGGATTTGAAATCCAGAATCCAGTTTTCCATGATTAGTATTCTGATTATTTCTTTTCTGCTTATTGGGGGAGGAATGAGCTATTTCATTATCAATCAGTATGATCAGACTAATCGCAATACCATTTCGGAGAAAATCCAATCAGTTAATATTGAAATGAAGCATAAACTGGATTTTGAGGAAAAGTTGGCAGCTGATTGGACTGGTGGAGACTATCCAAACTTGCAATCACTGCTGGTTAAGTTTTCTTATGTTTTTAATACAGATATTAATATTTACAATCCTCAGGGTAGTTTACTAGCATCATCAAGACCAGAGGTTTTTCAGCGTAAGCTTACAGGCACTCATATGGATCCCCACGCCTTTTATACCCTGGCTACCCAGAAGCAAATGGAGCTGGTTCATCGAGAAAATATTGGAGAGCTGGGATTCTGGTCAGCATATGTTCCTTTCTATAATTATGAAGGGAAGTTATTGGCCTATCTGAACCTTCCCTATTTCTCAAAGCAAAGTGAAATACGGAAAGAAGTGAGCACCTTTATGGTGGCTATGCTCAACGGGTATTTCCTCCTGATATTTCTAACCGTAGTTTTTGCAGTATTGTTGGGGAACCAATTAACCCGGCCATTGCGTTTACTTCAGGAGCGTTTTTCAGGGATGAAACTGGGTGGGCAAAATACCCAGATTGAATATCATCGGAAGGATGAAATTGGAGGATTGGTTGCTGCATATAATCAGATGGTTCAGCAACTTGAAGTCAGCGCTGATATGTTAGCCCGGTCAGAGAGAGAGTCAGCATGGAGAGAAATGGCTAAGCAAATAGCTCATGAGATCAAGAACCCTCTGACTCCAATGAAGCTTAGTGTTCAGCACTTGAGGCGATCATGGGATGATCGGGTGGATGATTGGGATACATATCTTGATAGGGTTACTAAAACATTGATAGAGCAAATTGATGCACTGAGCGTCATTGCCAATGAGTTTTCACAATTTGCCAAAATGCCCAAAGCAAAACGAGAAGAACTCGATTTTGTGACAAAAGTAGAAAATAGTATCGCCCTTTTTATGGAATCTGGCAGCTCGAATATTTTTCTGGAAGTTAAGGATGTAGGACCCCTTATTGTATTTTTGGATAGAGAGCAATTGCTCCAGGTATTTAATAATCTGATAAATAACGCTATTCAATCAGTCCCCCAAGGCAAGAGACCAGAGGTCAGAATTTGTATTTCCAGAATTGAAGCCAATGTATTATTGACAGTAAGTGACAATGGAACAGGAATACGAAAAGAGCTTCAGGGCAAACTATTCCAGCCCAGTTTTACGACAAAAACCAGTGGAATGGGACTAGGCCTGGCAATAACAAAAAATATTGTTGAGAATTCAGAAGGGAAAATATGGTTTGAAACCGGATCTGGTGGAACTACTTTCTTTGTCGAGTTCCCCTTAGTTGAAAAATAACCAGTGTAGAAGTATCTGTATTACTCTTGTTTAATTCCCGATCAATCAAATAGTAAAAGTATTTGAACTCTTTAAAAGGCAATGGGTTGGCATCCGAATAGCGATATTCCATTTCAATACTGATTTCAGCTTTCAGCGTTTTATTCTGCCCGGCCGGGGTTAAATCCGGAATCCTGTAGTTTCTGGGGAATTCAACCTCAGTGACCTCAATTAGAGTATCGCCGATTTTCTCATATTCACGAATGAAAAGGTTGTAATAGTATTGGCTGTCACGATGAAAAGGACCGGTAGTATCATCATCATTTAAGCCAATATCTCCATTGCCATCAATAACCTGGAATGTGAGTTTTACGTATTTAATGGGATTGTCTAGAATATCGCTTGAATCTTTCACGATAACACTAATGAAACTAAGGCTGGGTTCATCTGGAAAAACCTCAATCCTTTGACAGTTGGTTGCCAATAGCAGAACGATTCCGAATAAAATGGACTTACTCATATTTGAAATTTACTTTTTCCGGAAAAATAGTTGAAGAGGTACTCCTTTAAAATTAAAAGTTTCTCTCAGCTTATTCTCAAGGTATCTTTTGTAGGGATCTTTAATGTATTGAGGTCGATTGCAAAAGAATGCAAATGCTGGAGTCGGGTTGGCCAGCTGAGTACCATATTTTATTTTAATCCATTTGCCTTTTAAGGATGGCGGTGGAAATTCTTCAATTGCTTCCTGAAGAAAAATATTGAGTTTTGAGGTCGGTATCTTCTGTTTTCTATTATTGTAAACTTCTACTGCTGCTTCAAGAGCTTTGAAAATTCTTTGCTTGGAAATAGCACTTGTAAAAATAATTGGCACATCTGTAAAGGGAGCAATCCTGTTTTCAAGCTCTTTTTGGAAGGTCTTTACAGTATTTGTATCCTTGTCCACCAGATCCCATTTGTTAACCAAAATGACAATTCCTTTATGGTTTCTTTGAGCAACGCCAAAGATGCTGATATCCTGTGATTTGATGCCATCTTCTGCGTCGATCAGGAGGAGGCAGACATCCGAGTTCTCAATTGCTCTTACTGAGCGCATGACAGAGTAGAACTCTATATTTTCAGTAACTTTTGCCTTCTTCCTTAGTCCGGCTGTATCCACAAGAAAAAAGTCGAGATCATATTTACTGTATCTGGTATTAATTGAATCACGAGTGGTTCCTGAAATGGGTGTTACAATATTTCGATCCTCACCCAGAAGAGCATTTATCAACGATGATTTTCCTACATTTGGGCGCCCAACAATTGCAAATTTCGGAATATCAGGTTCTTCTTCTTGTGGTTTGTCAACAAAAGAGGCAGTCAGGGTGTCTAGTAAATCACCTGTTCCACTTCCATTAATGGATGAAACCGGTTGAGGGTCACCTAAACCAAGGGAGTAAAATTCACTTACGTCATATATGCGTTCAGAATTATCCACTTTATTGGCTACCACAGTAACAGGTTTCTTAGTTTTTCGCAGTATTTGAGCAACCGTGTCATCCAAATCAGTAATGCCAAGTTCAACATCAACGATGAAGAGGATTGCGTCGCATTCCTCTATGGCCAGTATAACCTGTTTCCTTATTTCCGCTTCAAAGACATCATCTGAATTTTGTATGAATCCACCTGTGTCAATGAGTGAGAACTCAATACCATTCCAAATGCACTTGCCGTAATGGCGATCTCGTGTTACGCCGCTTGACTCATGAACAATAGCTTTTCTCGATTGAGTAAGTCTGTTAAAAAGCGTTGATTTCCCAACATTCGGTCTTCCTACTATCGCAACTATATTTCCCATTGTCTGCCAATTTTCAAAAAAATACTATCTCTACTGCTCGTATCCGAAGGATTTAAGCTTAAGGTCTTTGTTTCTCCAGTCTTTTGTTACAGTAACAAACATCTGAAGGTGAACCTGCTTGTCAAAAAAAGCTTCCAATTCCTTTCTTGCCTCAATTCCAACCTTTTTCAATGATGATCCTTTGTGCCCAATTATTATTCCTTTTTGGGAATCCCTTTCAACATGAATTTTAACCATTATCCGGATAATCTTTTCCTCTTCTTTGAACTCCTCTACTTCTGGTTCTACTGAGTAGGGGATTTCTTTCCGGTAGTTTTCCAGAATTTTCCCACGGATAATTTCAGTGACAAAAAATCTTTCAGGTTTATCAGTTAAAGCGTTTTTATCAAAATAGGGTGGACTTTCCGGAATTAGATCCTTTATTCTGTTTAGTAGATTTTCGAGGTTGAATTTGTGCAAAGCTGCTGTGGGGTAAATTTCTGCTTTTGGAAATCTTTCCTGCCAGCTTATCACTAATTGTTCAACTTCTGACTGATTAGAAAGGTCTATTTTGTTTATGATCAGTATAACCGGGGTGTTAGTGTTTCTGACTGAATTCAGAAAGTCCTCATTTTTGTCAGGATCTTCCTTAACATCTGTCACATACAGAATTACGTCAGCATCAATCAAAGCTGAACGAGAGTATTTCAGCATGGATTCCTGAAGTTTGTAATTTGGCTTAATAACGCCCGGTGTGTCGGAGTAAACAATCTGAAAATCTTCACCGTTTACAATTCCCAGAATTCGGTGTCGCGTAGTCTGAGATTTGGAAGTGATAATTGAAATTCTTTCTCCAACCAAGGCATTCATAATGGTTGATTTTCCCACGTTCGGGTTGCCAACAATATTTACAAATCCGGCTTTATGTTTTTGCTCGCTCATTTTTTTCCTTTCATTTTCAACCAAGCCACCTCTTTTGGGGCTAATTTTCTATATCTGCCACGTGGCAGATTTTTTTTTGTGAGTCCTGCAAAAGAAACCCGGTCGAGTTTAACCACATCGTAGCCTAAATGTTCAAATGATCTTCTAATGATACGGGTTCTGCCCGAATGTATTTCAACTCCGAGCATGGTTTTGTCATGAGAGTCGATAAAGGATAGCTTGTCCATTTTAAAGCTCCCATCCTCCAACTCAATTCCCGTTCTCATTTGCTCGTATGAAGAATCTGAAAAAGCTTTATTGAGTTTGATCTCATAAATTTTAATCACACCATATTTCGGATGAGTAAGCCTGTCAGCAAGTTCACCGTCATTAGTCAAAATGAGTATGCCAGTTGTATTTCGATCAAGTCGTCCCACAGGATATACTCTTTGTCTGACAGCTGATCCCAACATATCTGTAACTGTTTTTCTGCCTTCCGGATCGTCGGTGGTGGTAATCACATCTTTTGGCTTATTTAATAGGTAATAAACTTTTTTTTCGCCTTCAATTAGCTTATTGTTAAGCTGTACTTTTGCATCAGGCTTAACTTTGGTGCCAAGATCTGTGATTGTCCGGCCATTCACTTTTACTTTGCCAGCTTCAATTAGTTTATCAGCTTCTCTCCGGGAACAGGCACCTGTACTGGCAATATACTTATTTAGCCGTATTAAATCCTCTGTATCCCGGTAAGATTTTTCTCCACCTGATTTGATCATCTTGATTATTTTGAGTGCAAAGTTCTTAAAAAATTATCAAATTGAACTGGAAATTGCATAAACGCAAAAAAAATAGCAATTTTTGTAGAATCAAATTATTAAGAACCTGCTTATGAGTTTAATTAAATCAATTTCCGGAATTCGTGGAACCATAGGGGGAAGACCCGGTTTAGGTCTGACTCCGCCTGACCTGGTAGCCTTCTCATCAGCCTATGCTCAATGGCTGGCACACCAGGGAGAACCTCACAAAGGGAATCGTTACCGGGTGGTGGTAGGCCGCGATGCCAGGATTTCTGGCCAAATGGTAGAATCTTTTGTGACACACACCCTTATTGCTATGGGTATTGATATTATTGCCGCTGGTTTGGCAACAACTCCAACCGTTGAGATGGCTGTTATACAATCACAAGCCGACGGAGGTATCATTTTGACTGCCAGTCACAATCCAAGGCAGTGGAATGCTCTGAAGCTGCTTAATCACAAGGGTGAGTTTTTGTCGGCTGACGATGGAGTAGCTTTATTGGAAATGGCAGTGCATGGTCAGTTTGAATACGCAGAGGTGGATGATATCGGAACAGTACATGAGGAGGATTTTCTTGGAGCACATATAAAAGCCGTTCTTCAATTGCCGCAAGTCAATCAACAGGCAATCCGGTCAAAAAAAATAAAAGTTGTGGTGGATGCGGTCAATTCAGTTGGTGGGTTTGCAATTCCAGAGATGCTGAAGGCTCTGGGAGTGAGTGATGTTATTTGTCTGAATTGTAATCCTGACGGAAATTTTGCACACAATCCAGAGCCCTTGCCAGAGAATTTAGGCGAGATTTGTCAGGCCGTGCTTGAAAATAAGGCCGATTTAGGAATTGTTGTGGATCCGGATGTTGATCGACTGGCATTTGTCAATGAAGATGGAAGTTTTTTTGGTGAAGAATATACCCTGGTCGCTGTAAGTGATTACCTTCTAAGTATGCAGTCTGGAAATACTGTATCGAATTTGTCTTCTTCACGAGCATTGAGAGATGTCACTCTCAGGCATGGAGGAAGCTACTCAGCAGCTGCTGTGGGTGAAGTAAATGTAGTTGCAATGATGAAAAAGACCAGTGCCGTCATCGGAGGAGAAGGTAATGGAGGAATAATATTTCCTGATTTACACTATGGCCGTGATGCTCTGGTTGGAGTTGCTCTTTTTCTGAGTCACCTGGTTGCCAGTGGGAAAAGTATGACAGAGCTTCGTCAAAGTTACCCGAAGTATTATATGTCGAAGAACAAAATTCAACTTTCATCAGATACCAATCCAGACCTGATTCTTAAAAAGATACAGGAGAAGTTTGCAGATGAACACCCAATAACAATTGACGGAGTTAAAATTGATTTTGAAGAATCATGGGTTCATCTTAGAAAATCAAATACCGAACCTATAATTCGGATATATACTGAGGCACAAACTGAAAAAGATGCTGATCAACTGGCCAAACGCTTTCTGATTGAGATAAACAGTATGGGATTGGAATAAACACATAAGTCATGCAGCTTAGGTATCTGGTGTTAAACTTTGTTAATTATTGCTAATTTATCCTTCAATCTTTCGCCAGTTGAACGTCTTGTTTTAATTTTAGGGCATGAAGAAGAGATATTATTATGGGGCTGCTATTCTGGTAATCATAGTAGCTATTATTATCTACAGTGCCTCTGGTGACGATTCTGCTGTAGAAGTATCAACGCTTGTTGAGCGTGGTGAATTTAATGTCGTTGTAAGCACAACAGGTGAGTTACAAGCCTTAAATTCTACAGACATTCGTGGACCAGAGAATTTGCGTGAAGTGCGGGTGCATAGTGTGAAGATTGTCGATTTGATTCCAGAGGGCACAATTGTTAAGGCTGGTGAGTATGTTGCCACTCTTGACAGGTCTGAAGCAACTCAGCGCTTACAGAGCCAGGCTGATGAGCTTATTTCTGATGAGGCAGCTTACAATCAAACTCTCTTAGATACAACAATAACTTTGCTGGATATCAGAAACAAGATAAAGGATCTGGAGTATGGATTGGAAGAAAAGGAGATAGTTCTCAGTCAATCCCAATTTGAACCACCAGCTACCATAAGGCAGGCTGAAATGAATTTAGATAAGGCGAAAAGGGCTCTTGAGCAGTCTAAGATAAATTACATGTTGAAAGAGGAGCAAACAAAATCTCAGGTGCGCAGAGCTAAAGGCCGTCTGGATGAGGAGTATCGAGAAAGAGAAAAACTATTGAAAGCTCTGGAAGGATTTGAAATCTATGCCCCTCAGTCTGGTATGGTCATTTATAAAAAGGAATGGGGTGGGGCTAAAAGAAAAGTTGGTTCATCAATCAACGCCTGGGATCCGGTTGTGGCAACCTTGCCTGATTTGACAACCATGATATCAAAAACTTATGTCAATGAGATTGATATTAGCAAGCTTGCTGCAGGCCAGACCGTATTAGTTGGAGTTGATGCATTTCCTGATCGTGAATACACTGGAGTTGTGATTGAAGTTGCCAATGTGGGTGAGCAATTATCCACATCAGATGCTAAGGTGTTTGAGGTGATTGTTCAGTTGAATGAAACAGATTCTATCCTCAGACCTTCAATGACCACCGTTAACGAAGTATTGACAGGAACTTATAAAGATGTGATCTTTATCCCACTTGAATCAGTACATAGTACAGATAGTATGTCTTATGTGATAAAGGCAAAAAATAAAATACGACAGATTGTTGATCTTGGAAAGGCTAATGAGAACTACATTATAGTTTCTGAAGGTCTTGAGGCAGGGGAGGAAGTATTATTGACTATCCCGCTGGGGAGTGAAGACTGGGAATACAGCGGTTGGGATATTTTTGAAAAGGTTAAGCTTCGCAGGATAGAGGAGGAAAAAAGGAAAAAGGAGGAAGCTGCCCAGCGCAGAGAACAAATGGAAAAAGAAATGAAGCAGCGTGAAGATATGAAGAAGTTTAACATGGATAATTTGCCAGCAGATCAACGTAAACGTGTTCAGCAAATGATGAAAAGTGGTGGACAGAGATCATCCGGGAGTGGCGCGCGATCTATTCAGATGAGAAATCAACGTTAAGCTGTTTATCTCATGTTTAGAAGATATTTACATGATATTGTTATCGCTCTGGAAGCGATCCTGGCGAATAAACTGAAATCAATTCTGACCGCACTGGGTATTATTTTTGGTGTGGCAGCAGTAATCACAATGTTGGCTATTGGTGCTGGTGCTCAGCAGGAAATTCTTGACCAGATCAAAATGGTAGGTGTAAATAATATTATTATTGAACCTATTGTAGATCAGTCAGCCTCCGGAGGTGGTGAAGAGGAGGATGGAGAAAAGGAAACGAAGAAATTCTCTAATGGTCTGAATTTACTGGATGTGAAAGCCATTGCAGAATTGTTGCCTACAATCCAGCAGGTAAGCTCAGAGATTAAACTGAATACTTTTGTTCAGCATAATCAGGTGAGAAGACCTACTGTCTTATTGGGGGTTGATCCTTCCTATTTTAAGCTGTTTAATCTTAATTTGAAGAGAGGGAATCCTTTTTCAAATCATCATGAAGAGTATGGGCAGGCAGTTTGTCTGATTGGTTCAAATGTAGCTTCAGTGATGTTCCCTGCTGAAGATGCGATTGGGAAGTTTCTAAAAGTCGGACATGCATGGTTGCGTGTAATTGGAATTCTTGAGAAGAGAGATGTAATGGTTTCTTCTTCTTCTGCCGGTTTGGGTATCAGCAATACCAACGATCAGGTATTTATTCCCTCAAAAACCATGCTGGTACGATACATGAACCGGGCAATAGTCAACACCAAACTTCCGCAATCTGCTGGTTTGCAGATCTTTGGGGGAGGTCGGCGTGGAATGGGTATGATAATTGCCCAATCAATGATGAGTGGAGGCGATGAAGGAACAGCAACAGTGCAAAACTATAATCAGTTGGATAAGATTATTGTACAGGTAGAAGAGACAGAACAGCTTGAGCCTACTACTGATATTTTGTCACGGATGCTATTGAGACGACACAATGGTGTAGCAGATTTTAAAATAACTGTTCCAGAATTACTTTTAAAGCAGCAGCAACGCACTAAAGATATTTTTAATATCGTTTTAGGTGCGATAGCAAGTATTTCATTGATTGTTGGCGGTATTGGTATCATGAATATTATGCTGGCTTCTGTCATGGAGAGAATAAGGGAAATTGGAACCCGTCAGGCCATAGGAGCCTCAAGAAAAGATATTGTTATACAGTTTTTGGCTGAATCAACGCTTATCAGTATTGTTGGCGGATTAGTAGGAGTAATTCTGGGGATCGTTTTATCCAGGCTTATAACTCACTTCGCTGAGATCTTAACAATTGTTAGTCCTTTTTCTGTGCTGGTAGCATTTGGTGTTTCTGCTGCTGTTGGGATTATTTTCGGGTATTTGCCAGCCAAGAGGGCATCAGAACAAGATCCTGTTGAATCTCTTAGGGCAAATTAGTAAATTGCGTTAAAAATTACCTTATGAAAAGTATTTATGCTGTATTGATTTCCTTATCATGCCTTCTTTCTCTTCAGAACTATAGCCAGGCCCAGGAAATTAAAACGCTGGTTCTTGAAGAAGTTATAGCTATTGCTCAGAATAACTCTGTAGAAGCTCTCCTTGCCAGACATCGGTTTAATAATTCTTATTGGTCGTTTAGAAGTTATAAAGCCAGTTACCTGCCTTCGGTTTCAATGAATGCAGATCTGGTAGATTTCAACAGATCCATCGTAAAGAATAATGTTCTTGTTGATGGGGAATGGGTTGAACAATATGCTCCCACTAATCGTCTGAATTCTTCTGTCAGCATGCAATTGATGCAGAATGTACCCATAACAGGAGGAAGGATTTTTGTGAACTCTGAACTGGGGCGTCTGGATTTATTGAATGATGATCCTGCTACAATGATGTCAACACCTATCAGTGTGGGATTCAGGCAGCCTCTGTTTTCTTATAATGAGTTCAAATGGGAAAGAAAAATTGAACCGATGAAGTACGAGGAGGCAAAGAAGCAATTTCTGACTTCTATGGAGGATGTTAATCTTAAGTCTTGCAGATTATTTTTTGATATGGCTCTGGCTCAGATGAACGTGCGTACCAGTACACTGAATGTTGCAAATAATGATACCCTTTATCATATCGCCCAGGGGCGATTTGAATTAGGGATGATTGATCAGGGAGATCTGATGCAGATGGAGCTTAATTTCTTGAATTCTACTGATAAGCTGACAAAAAGCCAATTGGATCTTGAGGTTAAGAGAGCCCGACTTCGTATTTTCCTTGGTTATACTGATAATATAGATTTTGAGTTGATAACATCTAAGGATGTGCCCGGGTTTGGTGTGGACGTTGAAAGGGCCATGAATTATGCCAGGGATAATAATCCTCAGATGCTTTCGATGGAGAGACAATTGCTTGAAGCCGATCAGAGCCTGGCCCAGGCAAAGGCCAATGCACGGTTTAATGCAGATCTGGTCGCTAGTTACGGATTGACTCAACGAGCATCTGATTTTGCAGGTGTTTATAAAAACCCACAAGAATCACAGCGGGTTTCAGTTGGGATTTCTGTACCTATTCTTGACTGGGGTATGCGTAAAGGTATGGTCAAAATGGCTGAATCAAGCCGGGATGTTGCAGAACTGTCTGTTCAGCAGCAAAAAATAGATTTTGATCAGAGTATCTATCTGGATGTAATGCAGTTCAATATGCAATCCGACCAACTTGCTCTGGCTGCCAAAAAAGATACTATTTCTCAAACCAGATATGAAATAACAAAGCAGAAATTCCTGATTGGAAAAGTAGATGTATTGAAATTAAATGATGCGCTGAACTCAAAGGATGCTGCGATCATTAACTATATGCAAGCATTGAGAACCTACTGGGAATATTACTATAATGTGAGGAAAACTACCCTCTTTGATTTTGAGAGAAATCAAGCTCTTGAACAAGATTATGATGATTTGCTAAAATAGGTGTCCCCACCTGTTCCATTTCCCTGACCCGGCATAATATATATGCCGGGGTTTTTTCAAAAAAAATAGATATATTTGCGCCTCCAAAAGCAAAGTGATATTAATATTAAAAAAAACCTCATAACAAATGCAAAATAAAGGAGCGATCAAGGTATTTGCGATTGCCTTGGCATTGGTCTCGATCTATCAGTTGTCTTTCACCTGGAAGACTAACCAGATCAATAAAGCAGCCCAGGAATATGCCCAGGGAGATGAAGCCCGCTTGACATTTTACAGAGACTCACTGTCTGGTGAGCCTGTTTATAATTTCTTTGGCTTGAAAAAGTACACTTTTCGTGAGTGTCAGGAAAGAGAGTTTAACCTGGGTCTTGACCTGAAAGGTGGGATGAACGTCACTCTGGAAGTATCCGTTGTTGACCTCATTAATTCATTGTCAAATTTTTCAACTGATACCACTTTTACCAGTGCTCTTGCATTGGCAAAAAAATTGCAGAGGGATAGTCAGGATGACTTTGTGACCCTTTTTGGTCAGGCATTCGAAACAGTTGATCCAAATGGTAATTTGTCAGCTATCTTCAATACCATAGAGCTTCGCGATCGTATTAAGTATAATTCAACAAACGCTGAGGTATTGGATGTGATTCGTGAAGAAACTAATGTGGCCATTGATAACTCAGTTTTAATTCTGAGAAACAGGATTGACCAATTTGGTGTTGCTCAACCTAATTTTCAGGAATTGGGCACTAAAGGCCGGGTGTTAATTGAATTGCCTGGGATTAAAGACCAAAAACGGGTTCGCAAACTTCTTCAGGGGGCAGCCAAGCTTGAAATCTGGGAGACTTATGAGAACTCTGAATTGTGGGAATTCTTCCTTGATGCTAATGAGAAAATTAAAGAATTAAATGAACTCGAAGCAGGAGTGACCGAAACCACTGACGAAGTTATAAGTGAAGTGGAAGAAGTGACGGCTGAGGCTGATACTACAAAGAGCCTGATTGATCAGCTGGAAAGTGATACTACTGCTTTAGATGAGCAGAGTTCACTGGAGGAATTCACAAAAGATTATCCCTTGTTTGCTGTACTGAAACCTGCTTCCACAGGTGATCAGTTATATACTGGTCCTACCGTAGGATTTGCACATTTCCGCGACACAGCCAAGGTAAACCGATATATGAGCATCCCACAGGTTAAAGCTGTTTTTCCAACCAATGTTCGTTTCTACTGGACAGCAGATCCTTTAGCTCAAAATAAGGAGACATATGAATTAGTTGCCATAAAAGTAACCAACCGTGAAGGGAAGCCTGCACTTGATGGGTCTGCCATCAGCAGAGCCAACGATGGATTTGATGCTATGTCAAAGCCTGAAGTTTCACTTACTATGGATGCTGAGGGAGCTAGGGTATGGCAGCGACTAACAAAAGAAAATATAGGACGACACATTGCTATTGTTCTTGATAACTATGTTAGGTCTAAGCCCGTTGTTAATTCAGAAATCTCGGGAGGACGTACGTCAATTTCTGGTGGTGGAATGACCATCAATGATGCGCAAGACCTTGCGAATGTTCTGAAATCAGGAAAGATGGATGCCCCAGCTATTATTATTCAGGAAGAAGTTGTGGGTCCTTCATTGGGACGAGAAGCCATACAGTCGGGCTTGTTTTCATTCATTATTGCATTCCTTCTTGTTCTTTTATATATGATATTCTACTATAACCGGGCTGGTTTTGTTGCCAACCTGGCACTGGTGGTAAACGTATTCTTTATCATGGGGGTTCTTGCATCCCTGGGAGCTGTATTGACTTTACCTGGTATTGCAGGTATAGTGCTGACAATTGGAATGTCAGTTGATGCTAACGTGCTTATTTTTGAAAGAATCAGAGAAGAATTACTGTCTGGTAAAACTATTAAGATTGCTATCAAGGATGGTTACAAGAATGCTTATTCAGCTATTATTGATGCCAACGTAACTACTTTGTTGACCGGAGTTATCCTGATCGTTGTAGGTACTGGTCCTATCCGTGGATTTGCTACTACTTTGGTAATTGGTATCTTCACATCGCTGTTCTCAGCTATTTTCATTACTCGTTTGATTTTTGAAGGCTGGCTAAGTAAGGATAGAATTATTTCCTTCTCCACCAAATTGACTGAAGGTGCATTTAAGAACCTTAATGTCAGATTTCTGGATAAAAGAAAATTATTCTATTATTTTTCAACTGTATTAATTCTGATTTCAGTTGTTTCACTGTCTACCCGGAAATTAAACCTGGGAGTTGACTTCTCCGGTGGTCGTACTTATGTTGTACGTTTTGAAAACCCGGTGAGTACTGAAGATATTACAATTGCTTTGTCCACTCCTTTTGGATCTGAACCTCAGGTGAAAACATATGGTGGCGAGGAGCAAGTGAAAATTACTACTAAATACCTTATTGATAGTGATGATCCTAATGCAGATGAAATAGTTGAAACTGCTTTGTATGATGGATTGAAAACTTTTCTGCCAGCTGATGTAGATATGGATGAATTCCTGTATGAGGATACATACATTCAAAACTCACACCTGGTTGGTCCTACTATTGCTGATGACATTATTAAGGCAGCGATTATCTCGATAATCCTGGCCTTGTTTGGAATCTTCTTATATATTCTGCTACGTTTCCGCACATGGCAGTTTGGTTTGGGTGCTGTAGCGGCTTTGTTCCACGATGTGATTATTGTTCTGGGTGTATTCTCGCTTTTCTATAGCATAATGCCATTCTCTCTGGAGATTGACCAGGCATTTATTGCTGCAATCCTTACGGTGGTTGGTTACTCTATTAACGATACCGTGGTAGTGTTTGACCGTGTTCGTGAATATGTTGGATTATATCGCAAACGTGAACGTAAACTGATTATTGATCAGGCATTGAACTCAACGCTCTCACGTACCTTCAGTACATCATTGAGTACATTTGTGGTGCTGCTGGCCATCTTTATCTTTGGTGGTGTTGGTATTCGTGGATTTATTTTTGCTATGATGATTGGAGTTATTGTAGGTACCTACTCTTCTCTCTTCATTGCTTCGCCGATAGTTTATGATCTGGTTAAGAAAGAAGGCCCTTCCTCAAAAGACAAGCCAGCTATCAAAGGAAAGAATAAAAAGAAGTAGATTTCTAAAATACTTGATTTGAAACCCCGGATGAATAATCCGGGGTTTTCTTTATCTTTGCAGTCTAAATTTCCTGAAAATGCCCGGCTATATTGGTTTTATTGGTGGTTCCGAAATTGTCATAGTTTTCTTTGTGGTACTTCTTTTATTTGGTGCTGATAAAATTCCTGAGATTGCTCGTGGCTTGGGTAAAGGCATGCGTGAATTCCGAAAAGTTACAGGGGAAATTAAGCGTGAATTTGATTCTAATACCTCAGATTTTAAATCAGATATTGACGATTTAAAGAAAGATATGGATCAAACCAAGGATGATCTGACTGGTGGCATGAGAAGCTATATTGAGGACTCTGGAATTGCTGATGATATCGATGAGATCAAAGAGGATCTGAAAGGATAATTCTCCAGGTAATGGACTACCTTATTTTACTTGCTGGCTTTGTTACATTGTTGGTTAGTGGTGACTTTCTCGTTCGTGGAGGAGTCTCACTGGCTCGACACTTTAGAATTTCCACTCTTGTTGTAGGACTAACAGTTGTGTCTCTTGGGACATCGGCCCCGGAGTTGATGGTAAGCCTGAAAGCTGCTTTAATTGGCCAGGCAGACTTTGCCACGGGAACCGTTATTGGATCCAATATCTCGAATATTGCATTGGTACTTGGATTAACTGCGATTATTTTACCCTTAAGAGTTAACCGTCGTTCCACTGTAATTGATTGGCCAATAATGTTTGGTGCTATTATTTTGTTCTTCCTTTTTATCTCAGACAGGGTTCTGGGGTTTTTTGAAGGATTAATGTTTGTTCTTCTTTTAGTTGCATTCATTTTCTTTTCTATTTACCAATCCCGGAAATCACTGTCTAAGGATCAAAAAGAAATTCCACCACCGGTATACTCTCTCTGGCTTTCATTTTTGATCATTCTGATCGCAATTATCGGTCTGCGCCTTGGTGCCGATTGGCTGGTGAAAGGTGCTTCAGGGATCGCCAGAAGTTTTGGTATCAGTGATTATCTGATATCAGTTTCAATTATTGCATTTGGTACCAGTGTGCCTGAATTGGCCACTTCACTTATTGCTGCGGTAAAAAGGGAGACAGATATTTCTATTGGTAATATTATAGGATCTAATCTTTTCAATATTCTGGGAATCCTGGGGATAACAGCTTTATTTAAGCCTATACCAGTTAATGAGCAAATTCTTAGTTTTGATATTTTTTGGCTTGCTGCTCTTTGTGTGGTTCTGTTATTAATGATGCTCCCTCTGAAATCAGGCCGGATCAGTCGCTGGAATGGTGCAGTTCTGGTATTATCCTACCTCGTTTATCTTATGGTGATTTTCTCAGGAAAGCTTTAACCATTTTTAACAAGTTTTTAATTAAAACACTGGTCTTTATAACATTCCAAATTACCCAAATTAGATATCTTTGCGCTCAATTATGCAGAGAATCAAATCAATACTTATACTACTAGCCTGTTTCATGGTTGTTCCCTCTTTTGGGACTAATAAAGCTAAAAAGCAACTGCAGGCTATTCGCATCGACTCCGATATTAAAATCGATGGTGCGCTTAATGAATTAATGTGGAAGAATGCCCCGGTTGCTGCTGACTTCAGAACTTATTCTCCTACTATGGGAGATCCTGCATCCCAGCCTACAGAAGTCAGGGTGATATATGATGATCGTGCAGTATATATATCAGCTATCTGCTACGATGTCTCTCCCGATAGTATCATGAGAGAGTTCACTAAAAGAGACAATGTTTACATGGGGAATACCGCCAGCTTTAAAATCACTTTGAATCCTTATAACGATGGACAGAATATATTTCAGTTTGAAGTAACTGCTGCGAATGTGCAGGCCGACAGCAAAAAAACTGTTAGTGGTGGACGTCAGGATATGCGTATGCGCTATGGTGATTTCAGTTGGAATGCAGTTTGGGAAAGTGCAGTGCAAATTACTGATGAGGGTTGGATTGTTGAAATTGCCATTCCGTATGCAGCTATACGATTTCCAAAAGATGAAGTGCAAACATGGGGTATCAACTTCTGGAGAACTATACGTCGAACCAGAGAAACATCATCATGGAATCCGGTCGACCGAAACTTTGCTGAAGAAGATCAGGATGGTGAGTTAACAGGGATTTCATCAATAAATGCTCCCTTGCGTCTTGAATTGTACCCATTTGCAGCTGGTTATTATCAGAGATCTCCAGAAGGAAACGGATTTAGCTATGCTGCAGGCATGGATCTTAAGTATGGTCTTAATGAGGCTTTTACACTTGACATGACATTAATTCCTGATTTTGGTCAAAGAAAATCTGATGATATTGTTCTTAACCTGACCCCTTATGAGGTTAAATATCGTGAAAACAGGCAATTCTTTACTGAAGGGCTTGAGCTCTTTGATAAATCAGGTTTGTTTTATTCACGGAGAATTGGAAAACGCCCGGATGGATTCTGGGATGTCTATGGTCTTCTTGATGATTCTGTTGAGTCTTTCGATAATCCTACAGAAGCCAAATTGATAAATGCCACTAAAGTCTCAGGCAGAAATTCAAATAATCTCGGTATTGGATTTTTTAATGCAATGACAGCTGATACATATGCACGTTATAAGAATCCTGAAATGGAGGAGGAAAAGTTTCTTACAGAACCATTTACGAATTATAATATGCTGGTTGTTGACCAGATAATCGGACGCAATTCCTTCGTTAACCTTGCCAACACAAACGTATATACTCCTTCAACAGCAAAAACTGCAAATGTTTCAGGTGTGTCATTTAAGATAGCCGATAAGGATAATATGTATGGTGTAAACGGGAATATGGCATATAGTGCTGTTCTTGATTCTATTGGTCAAACTCCTGTAACAGGCTATAATGTAAAACTGGGTGGAGGTAAATATGGAGGAAAAGTTACTGCTACTTACGACATTTCTATGATCAGTGACGAATACAACCCTAATCATATGGGCTATTTGCGTCAAAACAATTCCATTAATCATGATCTGGCTTTCTCTTATCGAATGCTGGAACCCTTTTCAGTTTTCAATACGATGACCCATTCTGTAATGCTTGGATATGATCAGCTTTTTGCTCCGCGTGAGTATTCCAGGTTTGGTGGAATGGTTTACTCAAGTGCAACTTTTAAGAATTACTGGAACATCAGACTCACCCTAAGGGGGGATCCTTTTGGAATGCAGGATTGGTACGAACCCAGAGTTGATGGCTGGTTTTATGACCGTCCGGCATTTTACGAGATAGATGTCAGTGGATCAACTGATTATAGAAAGCAACTGGCCATACATTTTGGATTTGAGTATAGTGAAAACCTGGTTGGAGAGAATGCCTGGGAAATAAGTGCTATGCCACGTATCAGGATTAATGACAAGCTATCGATTAATCCACGTTTCAAATACGAACAGGCAAAGAATCAGATTGGATATGCAGGATATTTGAGTGATGATAGCATAGCCTTTGGAAAGCGTGCTGTTGACAGGATTACCAGTCAGGTGGCAGCATCTTACGTGTTTAGCAATAAGTCTGCTTTGAGCCTTTCAATGCGTCATTATTGGTCGACAGTGGATTATAGCCAGTACTTCCTTTTACAAAGAGATGGTGGGTTAAATGAATATCCTGATTATCCATACAATGAAGATTTGAACTTCAATATTCTTACTGTAGATCTTGAATACAGCTGGAACCTGGCTCCTGGTAGTTTTTTGACAGTGGTGTGGAAGAACAATATTTACACCAGCGATGAGGTTGATGATGATCTATTCTTAAATTATTGGGATAATTTCAATGCAACATTCAGTTCTCCTCAAACTAATTCTTTTTCTGTAAAGCTTACTTATTATCTGGATTATCAAACAGTTATCCGTCCCAGGCTACCATTCCCATAGCTTTTTGGAACGCTTACTGAAAAGCACTAATTTCAGCCAATAATACATAATAATGATTAAGGCTGAAGGTATCACAAAATCATTTGGCACTCTGGAGGTGCTTAAAGGGATTGATTTTCACGCAGATAATGGTGAGATTGTGTCAATTGTTGGTCCTAGTGGGGCTGGAAAGACAACTCTTTTGCAAATTCTTGGAACACTGAGCCGACCCGATTCAGGCAGTGTACTGATAAATAATCAGGAAACAAATCAGTTGGATGATACCAGTTTGGCTGCCTTCAGAAATCAATCTATTGGTTTTATTTTTCAGTTTCATCATCTGCTTCCTGAGTTTACTGCTCTTGAGAATGTTTGTATTCCTGCATTTATTGCCAGGGTTGGAAAAAAAGAGGCAGTAAATAGGGCTTCTGAACTGCTTGATTACCTTAAATTGGCAGAACGCCTTAATCATAAACCTTCCGAATTATCTGGAGGAGAAAAGCAAAGGGTAGCTGTGGCCAGAGCTTTGATGAATAATCCTGATGTGATAATGGCCGATGAGCCATCTGGAAATTTAGATTCTGAACATCAGCAGGAGTTGCACGAATTATTTCTGACTCTGCGAAAAGAAATGGGTCAAACATTTATTATTGTGACACATGATTCGGGCCTTGCGGAAATGTGCGATAGGGTGGTTCGAATGAAAGATGGTCGGATTATATGATGACAGATTTACAATTGAAGGAATATCTTGATGCAAGGTTTGAGTTGTATCATACCCCTTCATTTATTGAATCCGATCCTCTGCAAATTCCACATCGGTTTTCACGTAAGGAAGACATTGAAATTGCAGGATTTCTGACATCGACTCTTGCCTGGGGACGAAGAAAATCGATTATTAATAGCGCTGCTCGACTAATGAAACTGCTGGATGATAGTCCGGCTGATTTTATAATGAATTCTTCTCAATCTGAGTGGACACGTTTCAAGGGTTTTGTTCACAGAACTTTTCAGCCCACAGATTTAAATTATTTTCTCGATGCTTTGCGCAGAGTATATCTGACAGAGGGAGGGCTCGAAAAGGTATTCATGGATGGATTTGAACAAAATGAGATATTTGGGGCTATTGTGAATTTTAGAAAAGTATTTTTGCAATGGCAGCCGGAAAGGAGGACTCTTAAGCATGTTTCTGACCCTGAGAAAGGATCAGCCTCCAAAAGACTCAATCTATTTATCATGTGGATGTGCAGACAGGATAATCTTAATATACATTTTGGCCTGTGGAAAAAAATCCCATCGTCGAAACTATTAATTCCCCTTGATGTACATGTTGGCAGAGTTGCCAGAGATCTTGGCTTGATGGAAAGAAGGATGAATGATTGGAGGGCTGCCATAGAGCTCACAAATGTTTTAAGGACATTTGATCCGGATGATCCTGTAAAATATGATTTCAGTTTGTTTGGTATTGGGATGTATGAGAATGACTAATTATGTATAGAAATCAACAGTTTCATGGCTGGCGCCGGGGCGCGATCACCGATAGGTATTCCCTTAAAAAATATGCTGGCGGTTTGTCATACCTGGCAGGATTGTCATCCTCATCCGATTTATACCGACTTGATAATGCATACCTTTGCAAGCCTGAATGATTTAGTAACTTATGTCTTGTCTCTTTGATTTTAAATATATCTCGATAAAAGCTTCTGTTGCAGGTGGGTTTTTTCAGGAATGGCGAGAAATTGCCATAGAAGCCACACGCTTTGTTGAGAAGAGCCGGTATTCGAATCAGACTTTGCAATTAATATGGTTTTTTAAACCCCCAAAAGATGAGAGTTGGCACAATCTCCAACAGTCAATAGGGGAATTGGAGGAGATGAAGCAGATTAAGTCAATAACTCAAACTTTCATTTCTCAACCACCAATTGGAGATAGCCAGGTAGAATTGATCATAAGGTATATAAATGAGCAGACAGATCAGCTGGGTGTTCAATTTAAAGAAGTTAAGGGAAGCCAATATACTTGCGTTGTTTCAGGTGAAAACTGCTGGGTTGTAATGGGAGGATTGGGGTGTTCAGAGGGGAGTCTTGAGGTTTCAGGGCAGGCTAAATGTGTCTTTTCTGAATTGCAGATAGTACTTGCCAAAGAAAACCTTGGTTTCAAACACCTCGTGCGACAATGGAATTATATAGAAAACATTGTAGGTTTCTCTCATCAGAGTGATCGTGAGTATCAGCATTATCAAGAGTTTAATGAGATCCGGGCAGAATGGTATTCTGAAAACGGACTAGTACATGATTTTCCGGCTGCAACTGGTATCGGTACCCACGGAGGAGGAGTGATTATTGAAGGAATTGCTGCCAGACTGGATGCATCGTACAAATTACTGCCTATTGGGAACCCAAATCAAGAGAATGCTCATTCTTATTCAAGAGCCAAGCTAATCGGAACTCAAGCCAGTTCGGCACCTCTGTTTGAGCGGGGTAAAATGATCTTTGGAAACAATGAGGGATATATATGGGTATCCGGTACTGCTGCTATCAGGGGAGAAGACTCTGTGTCAGGAAGTATCTCTGATCAAACCCGTGTAATCTGCGAAAATATTGATGAACTCATTTCTCAATCTAATTTGAAGAAAGCAGGGCTTATAATGAATGATTTTGTCATTAAGCCAGTTTATTTAAGAGCTTATGTAAAGCCTGGTCAGGATGGATTATTGGTTGAAGAATTTATCCTAAAACGATATCCTGATGCACTGGTTCATGTTCTTTATGCAGATATTTGCCGGGAGGAGTTGTTAGTGGAAGTTGAGGGGGAGTTTAGAGTTGCACATTAGAGACACACGGCCGTGTGTCTGTACAAGGTACCTTCAATCAAACCTCTCTTGTTTCTTCAACAAACCTTATTCCCAGTTCTTCCAGTTCTTCCAGGATCGGTAGATACATGTCAGCTTTTACCGGAACCTGCACACCTGTTCGTCTTATTGTTCCATTGAGGATTAGTTTTGTTGCAATTGCAACAGGTGTTCCTACTGTTATGGCCATGGCGGTTTCTACCTGATTGATACCTTTTACTACCAGGCTGGATCTGGTTTCGAACTTTTTACCTTCTAATTCCCATTCCAGTACATGCTCCATTACTATCATGTCTTTGTCATCTGGATCCAATCCCCATTTTTCTTCAAGTTTCTTTTGCAGGATCTGAGCAGGAGTAGCCTCTTTTAATCCTATAAGTTCATCTTCAAATAATCCCAGCCATTCAATTTTTTTCATGATCTCGCCTTTGGGATCAATTCCGAAATAAGCGGGCAGCTTCTTCTCGATTACTGTTCCTGGATCATACTTGAGAAAGGAATTCACAAATTGCCGGTAAGTCATGTTTTCTGAATTCTCAATTGTAAAGCTGTCGTCAGTTAATCCGAGCTGAACAAAAACATCCCAAGCCTCACAAAAGCCCGGTCTTCTCATGGTTCCACGAATTATTGTTGGTATATCATTCAAATCGTAAGTGGGGCGATATTTCAAAGAATCACGGTTTGGGTAAATTTCGAAACCTCCAACATCCTGAATGCTCGTATACTCAAGCCTGCTGAAAAGCTTATTGTAAGGGATGTATTTATACCTGCCGTTCCGGATAAACATGGATGTACCCTGTCCGGCCAACACCACATTTCTTGGATTCCAGGTAAATTTATAATTCCAGGGATTGTTATCGTATTCCGGGGCTACCAATCCTCCTGTCCGGGATTTAAAGGCTAATAATTTTCCTCCCTTATTTTTTATATCATCGATTATTTTCATAGCCGACATATGATCTATGCCGGGATCTACTCCAAGTTCGTTCATAAACAGGAGATTTTTTTCTTTCAATTGAGCATCCAGCTCCCTTATTTCGTTAGAAACGTAGGAGGCTGTTACCATATTTTTATTGTTTTCCATGCATGCCTGAGCCACCAGTGGGTGGAAGCTGGCCGGGAGCATAGAGATAATAAGATCTGCCCCGAGAATTAAATCCAGGTAATCAGGTAAATTGCAAATGTCAAATACAACTGCTTCTGCTCGTGGGTGTTCCCTTATCTTTTTTTTAATCGTTTTGAGGTTAATGTCACCAATGCGAACGAACCAGTTTTCAGATTCTGCATGGTTTAAAAGGTAATTAATCAGACTTGTGGTTGATAGTCCTGCTCCTAATAATAGTATTTGCTTCATGATCAGCTTTGGTTTTGCTGCTAATGTAGAATTTTCAACCTTTCAAAAAAATTAAATTTGACAGCTGTTGAGAAGTATTTACAATACGGTTTTAGCTCGGGCTTGATAAATTTTATCTTTGTTTTCCACGATCATTATGGGGATATGGCAAAGCAGAAAAGTGTGGTTGAAACTCCGTTGATGAAACAGTATTTTGCAATCAAGGATAAACATCCTGATGCGATCTTACTTTTCAGGGTAGGGGATTTTTATGAAACTTTTTCCGAGGATGCGATTAAGGCAGCCCGGATATTGGGAATAACTTTGACTCGAAGGGCCAATGGTGCAGCTTCTTATGTTGAGTTGGCAGGCTTTCCATATCACGCTCTTGATACCTATCTTCCAAAATTGGTCAGGGCTGGTCAGCGGGTTGCCATTTGTGAGCAACTTGAAGATCCTAAAATGACAAAGAAGATTGTCAAACGTGGTGTAACCGAATTAGTTACGCCCGGGGTGTCATTAAATGACAATGTTCTGGAGCATCGTGAGAATAATTATTTGGCTGCAGTGCATCTTGATCGTAAAATGGTTGGTGTAGCTTTTCTGGATATTTCAACCGGGGAGTTTTTAACAGCTGAAGGCAGTGCTGATTATGTTGACAAATTGCTCAACAGTCTTTCTCCAAAGGAGGTTTTGTTTCAGAAAGGGAAGGAATCTCCATTTCAGGAACAATTCGGGAGTAAGTTTTATACCTATACGCTTGATGACTGGGTATTTACCAATGATTCGGCTCAGGATCGACTCCTGCAGCAGTTTGAAACCAGTTCTTTGAAGGGCTTTGGGATTGAGAAGCTCGAGTACGGAATCGTTGCGGCTGGTGCTATACTTCAGTACCTTGATCTTACTCAGCACAATAAAACCAAGCATATATCCAGAATCTCGAGAATTGAAGAGGATAAATATGTTTGGCTCGATAAATTTACGATCCGAAATCTTGAATTATTCCATTCTTTGAATGAAGGGGCAAGTACCCTGGTGGATGTGATTGACAAAACAATATCCCCGATGGGGGCGCGGATGCTAAAGCGATGGGTGGCTCTGCCCTTGAAAGAAGTTCAGCCTTTAAACGAGCGCCTGAATGTGGTTGAATATTTTATGAAGCATCCTGATTTCCGCGATCATATTGAAGAGAATATTCGTGAAGTAGGAGACCTTGAAAGGATTATCTCCAAAGTGGCTGTGGCACGTATCAGTCCGAGAGAGGTAGTTCAACTGAAACATGCTTTATTTGCAATTGAGCCCATCAAGCGTGCTTGTTTGGCGGCTGATGATCTGACTCTGAACAGGTTCGGAGAGCAGCTGAATCCTTGCGAGGTGATACGGAACAGAATACAAGCTGAAATAATGCCCGATCCTCCGCATCAGATCCATAAAGGTCAGGTTATTGAAAAAGGGGTTAACGCAGAGCTGGATGAGTTAAGGGAAATTGCGTATTCAGGTAAAGATTATCTGGCCAGATTGCAGGAGAATGAGAGCAATCGAACCGGAATAACTTCCCTGAAAGTGGGCTTTAATAATGTCTTTGGGTATTACTTCGAGGTGAAAAACACTCATAAAGACAAAGTGCCGGAGGAATGGGTCAGGAAGCAAACACTGGTGAATGGCGAGAGATATATCAATGAGGAACTCAAAGAATATGAATCGAAAATTCTTGGTGCCGAAGAACGAATTCTGGCCTTGGAAACCAGACTATTTAATGAGCTGGTTTCTTCACTGATAGAATATATTCAGCCTGTACAACTAAACGCCCACATCTTGGGTCAGCTTGATTTGCTGAGATCATTTTGCCAGGTTGCCCGTGAAAACAGGTATATGCGTCCGGTTTTATCCGAGGAAGATACAATCGATATTCATAACGGCCGCCATCCGGTAATCGAGAAGCAATTGCCCCTGGGTGAGGAATATATAGCCAATGATGTTAAGCTCGACCAAAATGATCAACAGATTATTATCATTACTGGTCCGAATATGTCTGGTAAATCGGCTTTACTCCGACAAACTGCCCTGATTGTGCTTTTAGCCCAGATGGGTTCATTTGTTCCGGCTGATTCGGCACATATCGGGCTGGTGGATAAAATCTTTACCCGTGTGGGTGCGAGTGATAATATTTCCCTTGGTGAGTCAACCTTTATGGTAGAGATGAACGAAGCAGCATCGATTCTGAATAATCTTTCTGATCGCAGTCTTATCCTGTTTGATGAGCTAGGTCGTGGAACCAGTACTTATGATGGAATCTCTATTGCCTGGTCGATTGTTGAGCATATTCATGAACATTCAAAGGCCCGTGCAAAGACTTTGTTTGCAACCCATTACCATGAGTTGAATGAAATGGCAAAATCATTCAAGAGGGTCAAAAACTATAATGTCTCGGTACGTGAAGTTGATAACAAGGTGATCTTTCTGAGAAAGCTTGTAAAGGGAGGCTCTGAGCATAGTTTCGGTATTCATGTAGCCCGTATGGCTGGCATGCCTAAGTCTATAGTGAACCGAGCCAATGAAATACTCAAGGAGTTAGAATCCTCGCATCGCCGTGAGCTGTCAAGCGAACCCGTAAAAGATCTGGCTCAAAATCGCGAAGGCTTTCAAATGTCCTTTTTTCAGCTTGATGATCCTGTTCTGAAGCAAATCAGAGATGAGATTGTAAATCTGGATGTTGATAATCTGACTCCTCTTGAGGCGCTGAATAAGTTGGAGGAGATTAAGAGGATTTCGGGGATATTGTGACTCGGGACTTGGGATTCGGGACTCGGGACTCGGGACTTGGGACTCGAAGTTCCGGTCGCTGAGCGGAGTCGAAGCGTGTTTTGAAAGACTGTTGCTCTGATTGATTCAGGGATTAAGGGTGAATATTGTAACTTCTGGGGGGCAGTTGAATCTTACTGGCATTCCGCTTACTCCTACTCCTCTTGATGTGTAGCCTTTCATTTGGTCTATTTCCCACAATCCGTTATTGTATTCTTTTCCTTCAAATTGGTGGCTTATTATTGGGACTCCTTTCTTTATGCAGATTTGTCCTCCGTGGGTGTGGCCGCATAGATACAAGTCATATTTGTTTGCTGCCGCGGTTTTGGCTAGTTCTGATGTATGAACGAGGGCTATTTTAAAATCATATCCTTTTGTTTCCAGGCTCAATAATGCTTGTTCAGTATAAAAGTTGAAAGGGTCATCGGTGCCGGTAATCAGGATCTTTTGACCATCCTTTTCAATTTCAACTGATTCATTGATAAGTAATTCTATTCCTGATTGATCTTCATATCTGGCCATCAGAAAAGTGTCGTGATTTCCGAGTACAGCAAATGTTCCCAAGGGGGCCTCGATGTATTTTGAAAGTATCATAAAGGGTTTGAGGATATGGCTGAAACTCCCTGAACTGTCACGTCGGTAATCTCCTGTAAGCACACAAAGGTCAAAATCCAGATCTTTTATTTTATTGGTGATCAATGCTGCAAATCCTGGAATTGAATCCAGGTGTAGATCAGACAGGTGAAGGATTCGTAATCCCTTGAATGTATCCGGGAGCTTTGGGAAATGCAGTTGAACATCGCTGACTGTGATTGTTTTAGCGTTTCCATAGCCTTTCTTGTAGTTCCCTGATAATTTGAGAAAAAGTGCAAAAATCTTCATAAGGCGCAGGAATAAATTCCATCTGCTTTTACTCTTTTTTCCACTTTTCTTTCTTGCAACTCCAGCATTCTCCAGCACCGACCGGGTTGCAGCCCATATCAATCGCTTTTCTTTTCTGGTTTCAGGAGGATCAAGGAAACGGTACATAGCCATTTTTACTTTTGGATTAAGTTACGAAATTGGGTTGAGAGTTTATTGCTTATTCTTGCTCACTTTGTTCGCTGGTTAATTCAGGTTAATTCAAGGGGACTCAGGGATTTGTTGCTAATCACACGCTAAGGCTTCCTAATCCTATTTTTAGCCTTAATTACTAATTTCTATTTCCTATCTTTACATGCCCCCACCACCTAATACTACTATTGTTATGAATTTTCGATTAGTTGCAGTTAGCTTTTTTGTTTTACTGCTTGTGGCTATGCCTGGGAGAGGTGTGGCTCAAGAGCTTGATGTTGTTGATATCGGAGCTGTTTTTAATGAGACGATTCCTTTGAACCTGAGTGAGATTGCTTCAGGGATTGAGTACATTCCTTTGGAAACTAGTGAAACTTGTATACTTGGGAGTGTTTACAATCTGAGGATCCATGGAGACAATATTGTCTTAATCTCAAACCGCAAGGTGTATCTTTTCAATACGAATGGGAAATTCATAAGAAAATTAGGTGATCAGGGAAAAGGGCCTGGAGAATACGTGTGGGCTCGTGATATCCAAATTCATCCCAATGGGGAATCCGTATTTATTTTAGACATTACCGGGGTTAAGATTATTGAAATTGCACTTGATGGAAGGCATTTGAGATCGATTAAGCTGCCTAAATTACAAATGCCTGAAGATTTTCTTTTCTCTAATGATCATTTTTATGTGTTATGCGGCAGGGGAGGGTCATCAGAGAATTTCGTATATGAAATGGATGATCAGGGAGTTCTCGTAAGAAGTTTAAATATCACCTGTGAAGCATTTGGTACAGCTTTACATGGTTTCTTTCAAGAGACAGGAGGATTCTTGCTTCACGATAACTATTTTGATCTGGCCACCGTATGGAATGATACCATCTTTAGAATTCATTCTTCAGGCAGAAAAGAAGCTTTGTATTTAGTGGATTATGGAAAATTCAAATATCCACTGGATGGGGCAAAAGGATCGCTGGTTAATCAAGCAATGAAAAAAGGCTATGCCTTTCAGCACTGGCGTGCTATTTCAGAAAATTATCTATTTATCCACTCTCAGGATGGACGGGATTTGAAACTGGTGGTTTATGACAGGAACAAGAAGAAAATTATCCATAGCTCAAATATCAGAGATGAGAAAAATGGTGGTATTCAAAACAATTTTGATGGAGGACCGGGAGTTAATATGATTCCTGCATTTCAAAAGAACAATGGAAAAGATTTGGTACAAGCTCACCAAGCGATTCACTTTATTGAAACATCCAATGAAAATCTAAGTGAGGGTAAGCCAATAGAGAATAAGAAGGCTCAGGAGAACTTGAAGCAATTAGTTAGTCAGTTATCCGAAGACGATAATCCGGTTGTTCAGATTATTCATCTTAAATAATCTAGATGATAATCCCGTTCCTATCCTTAATGACTATTTCCTAAGTCCTATGTCCTATACTCCCCGCTGCACCTGGCCCGCAACCGACCCCCTCATGATCGAATATCACGATCAGGAATGGGGCGTTCCTCTTCATGATGATCAAAAATGGTTTGAGTTTATTGTTCTGGATGCTTTCCAGGCGGGATTGAGCTGGAAGACCATTTTGCATAAAAGGGGAAATTTCCGAAAAGCTCTGGATGGTTTTGATCCGGTGCTTATCTCAAAATATCAAGAAGACAAAGTTCAGGAGCTGATGCAGGATGCCGGGATTATTAGAAATCAACTGAAGATCAGGTCAACGATTACTAATGCTCTATCATTTCTGGAGATTCAGAAGGAATATGGGAGTTTTGATAGATATATCTGGGGTTTTACAGATAGAAAAGTGATTCAGAATTCATGGAAATCTATGCAGGAAGTCCCGGCTAAAACTCCTTTGTCAGATGAGATTAGTAAGAGCCTGAAAAAACGTGGATTTAAGTTTGTGGGGTCAACCATCGTCTATGCCTTTCTCCAGTCTGCAGGAGTGGTGAATGATCATGTTTGTGAGTGCTTTCGGCATAGTGAACTGGGGAGCAAAAGGTAATTCAAGGCAAAAAAGTTAGGATTTCTTTTTAGAGATGGCAAAAATGAACTATATTTGCAGTCCGAAAAGCGAGAATAGCTCAGTTGGTAGAGCACGACCTTGCCAAGGTCGGGGTCGCGGGTTCGAGTCCCGTTTCCCGCTCAAAAGAAAAAAGCCTGGATGAACTACCACATTCAGGCTTTTAGTTAATATGCCCAGATGGCGGAATTGGTAGACGCGCTGGACTTAAAATCCAGTGGCCATTATGGCCGTGCCGGTTCGACCCCGGCTCCGGGTACGAAGAAAAGGCATAAGGCATAAGGCATAAGGCATAAGACTTGAAAGCTGATGGTCGAATGTCTTTTTTTTTATCTTTGATTCTGCCTAATAAAAATGAATATGAAAGTTTACAAGCTTACAATTTTAGTTCTTTTATTGCTTCTGGGATGTGTTGCATGTCAGAAAAAAAATCCGGTTGTTGAGTTTCAGACTCCGAAAGGAAAAATCCTGGTGGAACTGGATATTGAAAATGCTCCAATAACAGCAAGTCATTTTCTTAAGCTGGTAAAGGAAGGATATTACGACGGAGCTTCTTTTTATCGTTCTGTCAGAGGGGCTACAAAGGATAATCCGGTTCATATAACTGTGGTTCAGGGTGGTGTTTCGGGTATGGGAAACAAACGTCGGGTTGAGAGCATTAGTCATGAGAGTACTGATATTACCGGACTAACACATTCTAATGGTGTTATCTCAATGGCGCGTAACAAGCCCGGATCTGCTTCAACGGAATTCTTTTTTTGTATGGGAGAGAATCAGGAACTGGATTTTGGTGGAAAGAGAAATCCTGACGGCCAGGGATTTGCAGCTTTTGGGAAAGCGATTGAGGGATTCAAAACTCTGCATGACTTATGGGGAGCTTCGGCAATGGGCGAGCAAATCGATCCCAAAATTATTATTTACAAAATTAAAGTTCAATAATGGCTTTGCACAATCATTCCGTTAAAGTGAGTGAGAAGGGAATGAAAGTTCTTCGTTTTCCGCTTACCAGGCTCGTTATTGCCGCAAGTATTCTTTTTGTTGGCAGCGCATTGGCGGCATTAATTGTTGAGGGGTTTCTTATGTCTTTCGGCAAAGAAGGTTATGATCAGATTAAACCAATTTTGACACCATTGTTTCAGATTGGATTTGCCCTTTTGGGTTATTGGATTTTTGTAAGCCTTTTTGATGGGCGATCCACAACGGAGTTGTCCACAGGGTTTTTTAAGCAATCGGGATTGGGAATTCTTCTTGGATTTGGATTCATTAGTCTGGTCATGGGAATACTTGCCCTTTTGGGATATTACAGAATAGATGGACAAAATCCGGATTCTGCTATATTACAGATCTTTCTTATGTCTCTGATGGCTGGGATCGTGGAAGAGATCTTCATGAGGGGCTATTTTTTCAGGATTGTTGAAGAAGGTTTGGGTACATGGTGGTCGGTGATTTTTTCAGCACTCCTGTTTGGTTTCCTTCATGCCTGGAATCCAAATGCATCCTTTATTAGTTCTATTTCCATTGCGCTGACGGCAGGTGTAGTGCTGGCCTTGCTGTATGCTATTACCAGAAACTTGTGGATAGTTATAGGAATGCACTTTGCCTGGAATTTTACTTTAGGCGGGATATATGGAGCACCAGTATCAGGATCGGACGCTAAGGGGTTTTTCAATGGAATTTTGGAAGGACCAGAATGGTTAACCGGTGGAGATTTTGGTCCGGAAGCTTCGCTTATTACCATGGTGGTGTTTTCCTTATTTGGGATATACCTGATTTTTAAAACCATCCAGGTAAAACAGGTTAAATTACCTATGTGGAGGAAAAGCAAATGATTTCGCTTTCTTTTTATAACTTCCTTATTATCATGATGCCATCATAAACCGGAAGAAGCAGATTCTCAACTCGCAAGTCGTCCTGAATTTTTCGGTTGAACTCCAGAATCCCTCGTGTGAAGTGATCATTATCCGGAAGATAAGCTTCTACAACTTTCCCGCTCCATAAAACGTTATCTGCCAGGATAAATCCCCCTGGTCGTACTTTGTCAATGACCAGATCAAAATATTTAGCATATTGATCTTTTTCAGCATCAATGAAAACCAGATCAAAAGTTTCATTTAATTCCGGTAGGATTTTCAATGCATCACCGATATGCAGAACTACTCTGTCTGTGATATCCGCTTTTTCAAAATTGGTCAGGATAAAATCCTCCAATTCATCGTTAATTTCAATGCTTTGAATTGTTCCACCTTCATTAAGCCCTTTGGCAAGACAAATTGTTCCGTATCCTGAGAAAGTGCCAATCTCCAGAATGCTGGCTGGTCTGATCATTTTACTGATCATCTCAAGGAAAAGGCCATTCAGATGTTCTGTTGATCTTCTTGGGTGATAGAGCTTCAGGTGTGTTTGCCGGTGAAGGTTATATAATATTTGATCCTCAGGTTTCGAATGATCAAATATGTATTTCTGGATTTCTGAGTTCTCCAGTCCTATGTTTTTCTTATAACTCACTGGAAGATTAATTGAGAAAGCTGGTCTTTCGCCAGAACCTCATTGGCTACTTCCCAAAGTCGTTCGGCTGTAATATTCTGGATTTTTTTATTAACGATCTCAAGACTTTCAAAGCGATCGAAGAGCAGGAAAGATTTCCCGATGGTAAAAAGCAGATTCTCCTTGTTGTCAGCAGATATTGCTATTTGTCCGATAATCTGATTTTTAGCTCTGTGCAACTGCATGCTTCCAAGCTTTTTAGTTCGTAGAGTTTCCAGTTCTTTGTGAACCAATTTGATGCTTTTGTCCAGTTTGTCCTTGTCGGTGCCAAAATAAATGGTCAGCACTCCGGTATCAATATAAGGTGTAAATGTAGACTCCACCGAATAAGCGTAACCATGTTTTTCACGAAGCGACATGTTCAATCGTGAGTTGAGTCCTTGTCCACCTAATAAATTGTTCAAGAGAATCAGGTCCATACGTCTTTTGTCCATAGCATTATATGCCGTATTGCCAATGATGCAATGTGACTGAAATGTATTCATCTCATTAATTACTCTCACTGGTTTGTAATCATCAAAACTTTTTCTGATTGTTTTGCTATGATTAGCGGGTACGTCACCCAGGTATTTCTCTGCTAATCTCACTACTCTGGAAAAAGATTCTGCTCCCACAGAACAGAATATCATTTGGTCTGTATGATAGTTCCGGTTCATGAATCCTTCGATTCCTTTTTTGTCAAATGATCGTAAGGTTTCAGGTGTACCAAGGATATTCCTGCCAATGGGATGGTTTGCAAAGATTACTTCTTCAAAGTCATCAAAGATCAACTCGGAAGGATTGTCTTTAAATGAATTGATCTCATCCATTACTACATCCTTCTCTTTATTAAGCTCTGCTATTGGGAATGTTGAATGGAATACAATGTCAGACAATAATTCAAGAGCTCTGTCGAAATGTGGTTTTAAGAAAGCAGCGTAAAAAGCAGTTTCCTCTTTGGTAGTATAGGCATTTATTTCTCCCCCAACATCATCCAGGCGACTGAGGATATGATATGCTTTCCGTTTAGTAGTTCCCTTAAATATTACGTGTTCAATGAAATGGGCCAATCCGTGTTCATCCTCTGTTTCGTCTCTTGATCCGGCATTAACCAGAATGCCGCAATGAGAAACCGGTGAGTTGACCGGGATGTGAACCACACGGATGCCATTTTTTAGAGTATGAATTTCGTATTCCATTAAGATGTTGCAAATCAGTCCGCAAAGGTAGTAAAACAATATACAGATTAGCTATTTGAAATGGATTTAAATAAGAGATTTTGCGTAGTATGCTTTGCCCATTTAATTATTTGCTTTACATTTGTCCACTCGAAAAAAAGGTACCATAGCTCAGTTGGTAGAGCAACGGACTGAAAATCCGTGAGTCCCTGGTTCAAATCCAGGTGGTACCACCCTAAAAAGCCGGCAAATGCCGGCTTTTTAGCTTCCATTAATTTGTAAAATAGTTGTTATAAATGATTTCCGCGGAGTCTCTATTGGTAGAAAATGACTAATTTTTGCAAAAAATTGCTAGTAAATGAGACGATGGATACTTGGTATAGCATTTATGTTAGTTGGATGGTTGACATCTATGCAAGCCCAGCAAGGTGCAGAAGGACCGGATTTTCCTCCTTATCCGGATGAGCGGATTGCTGTCTCAAATCGCTTAAAAGTTCTTCCCTTAAAGGTAGATAATAGTCAGTTTGAATACTTTCCACCAATAATCAGTCAGTTAGGCTGGAGTTGTAATCAGGCCAGTTCGATAGGCTATTTGCTGACATATGAATTGAACCGAAAGCGTGAGTTGGATGGAGAATTGCCTGAAAATCAGTACTCCCCGTCTTATCCTTGGAATTTTCTAAGTGCGGAATCTAAGACTACAGGCGTTAGTTATTTTGATACCTGGGAGATAATTAAAGCCAATGGCTGTCCGAATATTATTGATTTTCCTTATACCGGTGTAAATAGTGTTTGGATGAATGGCTTTGATAAGTACCTCAGAGCCATGAAAAATAAGGTGGTGAATAATTATTCTATTTCAGTAAGTGATGCTGCAGGACTGCGAGTGCTTAAAACATATTTATTTAATCACAACGACTCATTCAGATTTGGTGGGCTTGCTAATGTGCAGATAGCCTCCAGTGGATGGGCGATCCGGCTTTTGCCATCTGATTCATACGATTCTGGCACTGCAGTGATTACCTCTTTTGGAAGAAATGTTGGCCATGCACTCACTATCGTAGGATTTAATGATCAGGTGCAGTATGATTTTAATGGAGACGGATTATACACTAATGATCTTGATCTTAATGATGACGGAGAGGTGACCATGGCAGATTGGGAAAAGGGTGCCTTGTTGGCAGTCAATACATATGGAAAAGACTGGGGAAGCAGGGGGAAAGCCTATATTCCTTATCGCTTGCTAACACGATATGGTTACGAGGGAGGTATTTGGAATCGCTCTGTTCATGTGGTTGATGTGCTTCATAATTATGAACCCGCTCTGGTATTAAAACTGGAGATTGCACATTCAAACAGAGGCATGTTGCGTGTTACCCTTGGATGCTCAAATGATCCCGAAGCTGAATATCCAGAGTATATACATGCTTTCCCAATGTTGAATTACCATGGAGGGTTAAGCAGTTTAGGTGCCCAAGGCGATGATAGTCATATGCATTTAGGACTTGACATTACTCCGGTTCTGGCTCATCTTGAGTCTGGAAAACCAGTCAAATTCTTTTTGATGATTGATGAACGTGACCCACTTGATCTTGCAAATGGTTCGGTTTACAGTTATAGTATTATTAACTATTTGGAAAATGATACTTTAGTTGCTGAAAAATCGGGCGTGTTCCCAATCAAAGCTAATCAAACAACAATTCTGGAAATAGGTCATGAATTGAATTTTGATCCTGTTCAGGTAGCAGATTATCAGATTCAATATACAAGTGAGAATCAATGGCTGAGTGTGCCTCTTTACGCTAGTGGTATTTCAGGAAGTGCTAACTGGGAGATTTATCCTGACTACCGGGAGGATACTACTGGCCGTGAATTTCCTGAATTATCAGGTGATTATTTGCCCTTCTATACATCATCTGATGGGTTCCTTACTATTGATCTTCCCTTTGATTTTCCTTTTTACGGAGAGATGTTTGATAAACTTTATGCTGATGAATCCGGATATCTGTACCTGCAAACTCAGTATCAGGATTATCCATACTCCATAGATAAAGAGCTGGTATTTAGACAGCGGAAAAGTATTGTTCCTTTTGGTCAGGATCTGATGTTTTACCAAGAAGGTAACGGCATATATTACGAATCAACAGATTCTGTGGCAAAGATTTTTTGGGATTGTTCTGCACAGATTGGGTCAAGCCAGGGGCCTTTTCGTTTCGCCTGCTATTTGTATCCTGATGGTCTGATTGAGTTTCATTATGGAGGAGATCTTAATGGATCCGAACGCTCAGATTATCGCAGTGGCCTCTCACGGGGTAATGGTAAACAGGTTTTTGTCACTACTTCGTCGAATCTTGGAAAAGTACACTCTGATAAGCTGGTCAGGCTTATTCCTTACCAGATTCCACCAAAAACAAAGATCGAATCAAACCGCTATCTACTTACGCGGCCTGAAGAAAAAAATCAGTTTTATGAGATTAAGGTTAAGGTTACTGATATAAATTTCCAGGAATCCTTCGGGCTTATCCCAATATCTACACTTGATTTTTCCTCACCTGATATGCTTGCCACTGCTTTTCCTAACCCATTTACAGAGTCTACAAGCCTGAGTTTTGTAGTGAAAGAAAAATCACTGGTCAGGATTCAGATTTTTGATTTATTTGGCCGGCATTTGAGGGATTTGCTTGTTGAGGAATTCGAGAAAGGGATTCATCAGATTGATTGGGACGGACGCTCAGATCATGGTTCAGAATGTCTTCCGGGAGTCTATTTGGTTCGTATTTTTATTGGTGAAGAAAAACAAAGTGTAAAGATTCTTAAAAACGCTTGCTAAAACATATGAATATATGTAAATTGGTAGTAGTGTAACTCATTACTATCATGGACTATCAAATTCTTAAGCCTGAGCGCTTCGGAGCGGTTGAGGTATTAACCATTTCCCGTCCCAAGGCTTTAAATGCGCTGAATTCGGCCTTTTTTGAAGAGCTGAACACTTTCCTTGACGATATTGTTGCCAACGATCCAATCCGGGTTTTAGTTATCACCGGTGAGGGTAAAGCTTTTGTGGCTGGAGCAGATATCTCTGAGATGGTTGACCTGAGCCCCTCTGTGGCTAAGGGTTTTTCTGAAAAGGGTCAACAAACTTTTCTCAGAATTGAACGGCTTCCAATTCCGGTGATTGCTGCAGTTAATGGATATGCTCTTGGGGGCGGATGTGAACTGGCAATGGCTTGTGACATAAGAATTGCCTCAAAAAAAGCCCTTTTTGGTTTGCCGGAAGTAGGCTTGGGCCTGATCCCGGGGTATGCTGGTACTCAGCGTCTGCCACGACTTGTTGGTCTTGGAAATGCCCTTATGTGTATGATGACCGGAGATGCTGTCAGCGCTGAAGAAGCCTTCCGCATGGGCTTGGTTCAACAATTAGCTGAGCCGGAAGAATTGGCTGCTGTGGCTCTCAAACTGGCCGAAAAAATAGCCTCCCGCGGACCCAAAGCTGTAAGAAATGTGAAGGAAGTTACACGTGGTGGTCTGCACCTTACTACAGAAAAAGCCCTGGATCTTGAAAAATCCAGATTTTCCGAGCTGTTTATAGACGAAGGGAAAGTTGGCATGAAGGCATTTCTCAATAAAGAGAAGCCGAAGTGGGATTAAAATAATTATCATGGAGTATATAGAAAAATTTAGAAAAGTGGCAGTTCTTGGAGCTGCCGGAAAGATGGGCAGCGGAATTCTGCTTCTCACAGCTATGGAAATGGCTGAATTGAAACTTCAGAACAAGAATCTGAAGGCAGTTCTTTATGCTATTGATGTATCAGCTGATGGTTTGGCCGGACTTCTTGAATATATTGAATCCCAGGTGATAAGGGCGGCTGAGAAAAAAACAGTCGTGCTGAGGAAACTATATGCAGATCGGGAGGATTTGATTGAAAATGGTGATGTGATCAGCCAGTATGCCAAGGATGTGTTAGCGATGGTCAGAACCTCTTCACATTTGTCAGATGCCTATGGTTCAAGTCTGGTTTTTGAGGCTATTAAAGAGGATCCAAAGTTGAAAGTGACAATCCTTAAAGAAATTGATCTGAACAGCGAAGAAAAACCCTGGTACTTTACTAATACATCCTCGATACCAATCGGAGAATTGAATCAGGATGCTGAATTAGATGGCAGAGTTATCGGGTTTCATTTTTATAATCCACCTGCTGTTCAAAGGCTGGTAGAACTGATTCCTTCTGATCAAACACTGCCTGAGCTAACAGAGTTTGCCAAAAATTACGCAAAGAAGCTCAGGAAAGTTCTGATTCCTTCCAATGATTTTGCCGGGTTTATTGGCAATGGCCATTTCATGCGGGATGCACTCTATGGAATTCAGGAAGTTGAGAAGCTTAGTGATGAAATGGGATTTCCCACAGCTATATGGGTAATTAACAAGCTTAGTCAGGAATTCCTGATAAGACCAATGGGGATCTTTCAACTCGTAGATTATGTGGGGATTGATGTTGTGTCTTATATCATGGGAGTAATGAATCCTTACCTTGAAAATGAGAACCTGTATAGCCAACTGCTGGAAGATTTACTCGCTAAGGGTGTCAGGGGTGGCCAATTCTCCAATGGATCTCAGAAGGATGGCTTTTTCAAGTATGAACGAGGAAGACCTTCAGCAATATTCGATATCAATACAGGAGAATATGCTCCCTTGGATGAAGCAAATAAGGCAGCTGGAAAATTTCTGGGTTCTCTGCCAGAAGCCTTTAACTGGAAGCAGGTTAATTTTTCACCCAAAAAGAATGAGCTTCTTGAGAATTTCTTTAAGGCCCTGGGTGCCATGAATACCACAGGAGCCAGAATGGCAAAAGCCTACGGTCTTAACTCAAAGGCAATAGGAGAATTGCTGCTTAATTCAAACGTGGCTGCCACGGAGAAGGATGTTAACAAGGTTCTGGAAACCGGATTTTTTCATGCTTATGGTCCGATTAATAACTACTTTAATTAGGTTGAAATGAAGAACTTACGAAAGAAAGTATATATGGTAGCAGGGTATAATACTATTTCCCTGGGTACCGGTAGAAAAGAGTTTAATCCAAAGAAACCTCGTCCGGGTCTGGAACATTATATTACTGAGGCAGGTCAGAATACTCTCAAGCAAATTGGTGGAGGAAAGAATGTTGACGAATGTGTGATTGGGAATTTTATGTCCGCCCGTTTTAACAAACAGGCGAATTTACCAGGGTTTTTCCCCATGATAGATTCAGACCTGCGTTTTAAGTCTGCTACCTGTGTTGAAGGAGCCTGTGGTTCAGGTGGGTTAGCCCTCACCTCTGGTATCCGTGCTGTTTTAGCAGAAACTGCCGATGTGGTTCTTAGCATTGGGGTGGAAGTTCAAAATACTATGAAGGCCATTTATGGTGCTGATGTTCTGGCTGGAGCCGGATGGTTTCAGGATCGAAAAAAAGGACACGCATATTTTTTCCCGGGACAATTCAGTAATCGGGCTGGAGCCTACTTTGAGAAGTATGGCCGCGAGAAAGCCCGTCAGTCATTTGCCAGATGGTACGCGATTATGGTTGAGAACGCCCGTTTATGTTCTACTGCCCAGGAGCACCACAACGCTACTGAAAATCTGGAAGAAATGGCCATGATGGAGCCAAATCCCAAATCTTTTGTTGATCACCTGAATGTATTTGATTGCTCCAAAGTTTCTGATGGAGCTTCTGCGATAGCTATAGCATCAGAAGAAGGTTTGGCAAAGATGGGGATTGATGCTTCAGACGCTATCGAAGTGATTGGCTGGGCACAGGTGGTAGAGGATCTCACCAAACCTCCTGAAGATGCTACCGTTTTAACTACAATAAAAAAAGCCGTCAGTCTGGCTCTCGAACGAGCAGGAATTACAATTGATAAGATCGGTACTATTGAAACGCACGACTGTTTTACTGTTGCTGCTGTTCTTGGAATTGAGGCAATGGGATTAGCAGAACCCGGAAAAGGACCGGAGTTTATTCTTGACGGACATACAGCAAGAGATGGAAAGGTTCCGATGAATACTACAGGAGGACTAATAGGATGGGGACACCCAACCGGCGCAACCGGAGTTCATCAGGCAGTAACAATTTGGGAACAATTGACCGGAAAAGCCGGAGATAACCAAATCAGGATTAACCCAGATCGGCCGTATGGAATGACAGTAAACATGGGAGGTGATGATAAGACTGTGGTTGCAATTATTTATAAGAAGGGTGACTGAGTGATCAAGTGATCAAGTGATCAAGTGAACAAGTGAACGGGATACCTTGTTTTTTTCTGACAACTGAAAACTATTTTATATTATGGATTTTAACCTAACTGAAGAACAAATTATGATCAGGGATGCAGCACGCGATTATGCTCAGCGCGAGCTCATTCAGGATGTCATTGAGCGTGACCGGGAAGCCCGGTTTCCTGAGAAACATGTAAAAGCCCTGGCTGAACTGGGTTTTATGGGTATGATGGTCGACCCTAAATACGATGGGGGAGGAATGGATACGGTATCATATGTACTTGCAATGGAGGAAATTAGCAAGATTGATTCCGCTGTTGGAGTGATTATGTCTGTTAATAATTCACTGGTTTGTTGGGGGTTAGAGACTTATGGTACAGAGGCACAAAAAGAAAAATATCTAAAACCGCTGGCTAGGGGAGAAATACTGGGAGCTTTTCTGCTTTCAGAACCTGAAGCCGGATCAGATGCTACTTCTCAAAGAACAACTGCTGAAGACAAAGGAGATCATTATTTAGTGAATGGAACAAAAAACTGGATTACCAACGGTAACAGTGCTTCGGTGTATCTGGTTACAACTCAGACCCATAAGGAGCTAGGACATCGAGGTATCAATGCCCTCATTATAGAAAAAGATTCTCCTGGCGTGAGTATTGGTCCACATGAAGAAAAAATGGGAATGAGGAGCTCTGATACGCATTCGGTTATGTTTACCGATGTGAAAGTGCCAAAAGAGAATCGGATTGGTGATGATGGTTTTGGATTTAAATTTGCCATGAAGACTCTGGATGGAGGAAGAATAGGTATAGCTTCCCAAGCCCTCGGTATTGCTGCTGGTGCATTTGAAAGATCTGTGAAGTATGCCCAGGAAAGAAAAGCTTTTGGTAAGCCGATCGCTTTTCACCAGGCCATTGGTTTTAAGTTGTCTGATATGGCTGTGAAGGTTGAAGCTGCCAGGTTCTTTTGCCTGAAAGCTGCATGGCTGAAAGATCAGGGGAAGCCATATAGTGTAGCAAGCGCTATGGCTAAGCAA
>JAYEFL010000335.1:0-1838 GCA_034658635.1 Bacteroidota bacterium
AATCCAAAGTGCCTGTTATAACAAAAGTCTTACCCGATAATTTATTACCAACTTTTTTCGGCTTATCAATTTTTACCCCATCATCTTTCAGTTTTGATAAGAGAGTTTGATTTTTTTTATCTGCAAACCATTCGCTAATTGATTTAGCGGCCACATCTCCAATTCCTTCGATTTCCTGAAGTTCCTCGAAAGATGCTTTTTTGATGGATTTGAGATCGCCGTAATGATTAGCCAGATCGTTCGCTGTAATTGCGCCCACAAAACGAATGCCAAGTGCGTATACAAAACGATTCAAGCTGATTTTGCGGCTGTTTTGGATTGATTCAATAGTATTTGCCGCGCTTTTCTCTGCAAAGCGTTCTAGCGGCTCTAAATCACCTTCAGTAAGCTTAAATAGGTCAGCCGCGTCTGCAATCAATCCTTCCTGGACTAATTGTTCTACTACCTTTTCGCCAAGGCCTTCAATGTTATATGCATCGCGTGAGACAAAATGAATAATGCGTTCGATCTCGATAGCAAAGCAATCGGTTGCAGCACATCTGGCCACCGCCTCACCCTCTGGTTTAACCACGGGGCCACCACAAACCGGACATTTGGTCGGCATTTTAAATTTCTTCTCTTTGCCAGTGCGTAATTTAGGTAACGATTCAACAACTTCAGGGATAATATCACCCGCTTTTTGCACTACGACCGTATCACCAATGCGGATATCTTTACGCTTAATCTCATCTTCATTATGAAGCGTAGCTCTAGTTACAGTTGTGCCCGCAAGCTGAACCGGATCCATAATCGCAAATGGTGTAATAGCACCTGTCCTACCCACATTTGTCTGTATGTCGACAATTTTGGTTGTACTTTGTTCCGCTGGGAATTTATAGGCAATAGCGCCACGTGGTGCCTTACCCACAATGCCGAGTTTTTCATATAATTTATCTTCGTTTACGAGGATAACAACACCATCAATTTGAAATGGTAGCTTTTCACGCTTATCTATCCAGCTTTCACAGTATTTAATTGCCTCATGAATTGTCTTACATTTTTTAGTATATTCACTCGTTTTTAAACCATACTTTTCCAGAAAATCGTGCTTAGATGAGTGTGTCCCTCCTGTAATTTCTGTATATACTTCATAGAAATACGAATCAAGTTTACGCTCACGCACAACCTTCGGGTCAAGCTGTCGAATTGTACCAGCAGCTAGATTACGGGGATTGGCATATGGTTTTTCACCCCTCTGAACCATTTTTTTGTTCACTTTCTCAAAAGTTGCATATGGCATATATATTTCACCCCGAATGTCTAGTTTACCAGGAAAATCTTCTGCTAATTTGAGTGGTATAGATGGTATAGTTTTAAGATTATTTGTTACATCTTCCCCCACAGATCCATCACCACGAGTTGCACCACGCACTAAAATACCATTTTGGTATGTAAGCATTATAGAAAGACCATCAATTTTAAGTTCACAATAATAATCTAGTTCAGAAACATTAATATTGAGTAATTTTTGTGTTCTTTTTTCCCATTCCAATAGTTCATCTGCCGAAAAGGCATCATTCAAACTCAACATTCGGTATGCATGTTTTGTTTTCTGAAATGATTTAGCAGCCTCGCCCCCTACTCTTTGTGTCGGGCTATCTGGAGTTATTAATTCTGGATGTTTAGCTTCAATTTCCTTTAGTTCGTTATTTAGAGAGTCATAAACAGCATCATCCACGCTTGGTTTATCTAATACATAATATTCGCGACTATATTTATTTAAAGAATCCCTGAGTTGTTTCGCCCGTTTTTTAGCCTCAACTTTAGACAAATTCATATTACTATTATACCAGGTAATA
>JAYEFL010000336.1:0-8224 GCA_034658635.1 Bacteroidota bacterium
CGTCAGAAAAACTATAGTGACACTATAGTTTTTCTGACGGTGAAACTCCTTGTACAAAGTATAGCTACGTTGACAGAGTTTAGTATCAGAGCCAAACTTATCGTCTTGTGCTACCACCACCCCTCCGGCAAACATTATTCCAAATGCGAAGGCAATAAATTTCGTTTTCATCATTTCAGTAGTTTTTGGTATTAATCGTATTTGTGCTTCAGGAACCAAACATCACGTAATGTAATCTGAATGCTAAGCAATCCGTAAAATTCAGAGATCAAATTATTCTCAATTGTGCCACGTTTACCTATTTCTGCAGAAATGTTCATTAAGGAGGCCCTTCCTCCCATAACAGTTCTCGTTGGTAAACCTACTCCAAAATTAATGCCAAATTCATTCAATTGAGTTTCCCTTAACTGAATATAAGACTTGCCATATCTGAATCCGGCACGATATTTCATACGTTTATAATAGGATGTTGGAGAATAGGCATCTGGAATATATTCCATTCCCAAAACAAATTTATGGCTATTGGCTAGTGAGTCCTGGTGTCCCAGAAAAAGAGCGTTCTCCCAATTCTGCACCCGGTAATCAGCACCTACCGTAAATTTATTTTTCTTTCCAAAACTAAATCCTGCCCCATAACCCATAGGCAACACTATGCTGTTATTTGGATCCTCATTATAATACAGGGTATCAATAATCCCTTGTCCAACTGAATAAACCAACTGTTGGGATTCTGTTTTAATATCCGACTGATTTTCAAAAATACCGCCAAGAGTTAAGAAGTAATCATTCTTCAAGGGTACATGAAACTGGGCTCCATAGCTCAGGTGAATATCACCTACAATAGATGTGCTTGTTGATTTTGTACTAAAATAGCTGGAATCTTCTGGAAAGAGCAATGTTTTTGAGTGGTTAACAGGACCAAAAAGATATGAAAATGTGAACCCAAGACTCACATATTTGAATTTACCAGCTTTACCAGGACTAAATGATTGCTGGATAAAGAACTGGCTGATTCCACCATCACCGGAAAACTTCGACCCCACCTCTCCTATAATTGGGTCAATTTTGATCTCACTCATTGAGTACCCGACACCAGAATATGGCATAACACCTACACTGCCTTTCCACCAATGGGCTATTGGAAATCCTAAGCCCAGGTATGAAAAGCCAAGATTGTTAGTTGTTTTGTTCAGATCAGTTGTACTAAAGCGTGTTAAGCGGTTTGTAGCACCAACTTCAAAAATAAATTGCAGGCTATCCATCTGTCCGATTCCGGCTGGATTCATCAGATTCAGGCTTCCCCTGCTATTAAGTCCAATACCCAATCCGCCCATGGCTTCACCCTGGCCATAGCATCGGCTCAGCAAGTCACCAATACCGAAACGTGAATATGGAGAAGAAGTAAAGTCTTGTGCTCCAGCACCAACAACAATCATTCCGTATAATAACAGAAAGAGAACAGCTCTTCTGAGTGTGCTTCTTAGTTTTTGTTTAACTGTCATAATTATTTTCATCACCCAATCTGAGCCCGGTTTGATGCTCCAAAATATGATTCAAACCTTTAAGCACTAGATTTGGGTCTACAAAGATGGTTTTTTTTAATTTTTTAACAAAGTACTCTGCGGTTCCACCGGTTAAAATAACTCTTAATCCCTTGTATTTGTTTGTCAACGTGTTGATATAGCTGGTAATTTCGTATAAAATTCCATTCTGAACACCAGCCTGAATGGCTCCTTCAGTAGAAGACCCAAGTAAATCAACCCTATCCAAATCAAACTTCTCATTAAATTCTACCAGAGGCAGATTATCAGTATAACGGTTAAGGCAGCGAAAGCGTATCTCTATTCCCGGGGAAATATTGCCACCCAGAAATAATCCTTCTGAACTCAGCACATCGTAGGTAATTGCTGTTCCAGCATCTATAATAAGTACATTCTCACCAGGAAAAGTATGCTGTGCACCAGCGGCTCCTGCTATCCTGTCAAGGCCAAGAGTTTCAGGTGTCTCATAGGCCAACCGAATAGGTAAAGACATCTGATGATTCAGACGAAAAAAAGAAATTGATTTAGCCTGCATTACTGCCTCAAGTTGTGTCCACTCAGCTCTGGTACTAGAAAGAATACATTTAGTGATACCCGGAAAGCTGCTCAGCAATACCGGCAGATCAAGGTCATCCCAGGTACTGCCAATCTGTTTTTTCAGAAGCTGACCATACTGATAAACAGCCCATTTAATCTTAGTATTGCCTGCATCAATAATCAGGTTCATGTACTTGTCATGTTACTCATGATAGAGGGAGGGTACAAAGATAGGCTTTATCATTGGATTGCAAATAAGTATTATTTTTTTATATCATTGGTCAAAGAGTTCATAAGTGCAGCAACATTTCACAGTAACACAACGTAAAACTATGTAAAGCCAAAAGGGGTTAGCAAGTTTAATGATTTGGTTATTTGGCTTTTTTTAACTGCTGCAAAGCTTTGGCATAGTAATTGCTAGGTAGTATACGGTTTAGGTTAATAAAAGATGCAGCAGCGTTCCGCCCAGGAGACTTCCCAAGTCCCGGGCGGAACTTTTTTGTCACATAGCTATTTGTTACTAGTCGTTAGTCACTAGTCGTTAGTCGTTAGTCGTTAGTCTTGCTTTATTAAATGATTCTTTTCAAATCTTTAGCGATTTGCTTTCTGAAATCATCCAGATTTTTCTTTTGTTCAAGCATAATCATCATTTCATCAATGGCTCCTTCTTTTTGCAATTTCTCAATCTTCACATCTATTTCAGCCATTATGCGCTTAACCTGACGATTGCGGAATGCGTTAAGATATTCAGGCACTACCTCTTTCAGCATACTGGCTTCAGTTTGGATATAGGCTCCTCCCTTTGCGTGAATCTTACTTAATTCGTAACCCGGACTAAGCAAATCAACTGCCTCCTGACTGATTGCCGGATCAGGATGATTAGTAAAGAAATTTTGATGATGAAAATTTTCCTTGCCCCAATTATCCCGAACCATTTCAAACATTTTGCGATAAATATCAGATTGAAAATCCAATGGATCACTTTCAAATTCCTGTAAAAAAAATCCAATTACGCTTAGGGGAACAGGATTATCCTTTGGACTTCCCTGAACCTCTGTGAGCACCTCATCGCCATAGATGAGCATCATACGGATAATCTCTTTTTCCTCTGCAAAATAATGGACCACCTCACTGCTTTCTTTTTGCTTTGTTGCAGAGGCTTTGGGCTCTGGTGAATAATAATCTCCTCTTCTTCTCTTTTGATCCCACTGTCTTTTTCTTACACGAGTCGCTTCAGCAAACAGAAGACTTTCCTCTACTTTCAGAATACGGGCACACTCTGCCAGGTACAGACTCCTTTCAATCTGATCTGGTATAACAGCGACAGACCGAACTACTTCTGAAATCAAATTGGCTCTTTTAACAGGGTCATTACCGGTTCCTTCCGACAATAATCGAGCTTTGAAGCTTATAAAATCCTGTTCATTCTTCTCAATAAATTCCAGCAGTTCAGAGGAACTTCGCCCTTTAGCAAAGGAATCAGGATCTTCTCCCTCAGGCAGAGGAACCACCCGCACATGCATACCCTGCTCCAAAATGATATCAATTCCCCGTAAAGAAGCTTTCAATCCTGCTTCGTCGCCATCATAAATAATACTCACATTCCGAGTAAACCTTCGAATCATTCTAACCTGATCCTCAGTAAGAGATGTGCCTGACGAAGCCACAACATTCTCAACTCCTGATTGGTGCATTGACAAAACATCAGTATACCCCTCTACCAGGTAACACTTATCCTCTTTGGCAATGGCATTCTTGGCGAAATAAATACCATAAAGACTATTTGACTTGTGATAGATTTCAGATTCCGGACTATTAAGATACTTGGCGGTTTTCTTATCACTTCTGAGCGTTCGTCCGCCGAACCCGATCACCCGGCCTGAAAGACTGTGGATCGGGAATATTACTCTACCAGCAAATCGGTCAAAAGACCAGTCAGAGCTTTGAATACTCAGTCCTGACTTGGTAAGATAATCCAGTTTAAACCCGTTTTTCAGGGCCTCTTTTGTAAAGCCATCCCTGGCTTCCAAAGAGTAGCCCAGCTGAAAAAGATCAATAGCCTCTCGACGGTAACCACGTTCTTTGAAATAGCTTAGTCCAACAGCTTGCCCCTCTTCATGATCCAGCAAAATACGGGTGAAGTACTTCTGTGCAAATGCAGTAACCACCATCATTGATTCCCGCTCATTCTTCTGCTGAATCTCCTCTGCAGTTTCTTCTGTCTCCTCAACTTCGATGTGATATTTCTTAGCAAGGTACTTTAGTGCCTCCGGATAACTGACATGCTCATGTTCCATGAGAAAACTGACTGCGTTTCCTCCCTTACCGCAACCAAAACATTTATATATTCCTTTTGCAGGAGACACGGTAAAGGATGGAGTCTTTTCATTATGGAAAGGACAAAGTCCCAGCAAGTTAACTCCTCGTTTTTTCAAACTCACAAACTCACCAACCACCTCAGAAATCTCGGCGGCATTCATAATACGGTCTATAGTGGAATGATCTATCATTGGCAAGGCTAAAATACGTAAATTAGTTTCATGGAAAAATCAAAAAAAAGATTGCTTGTTCTTTCCGGTGCCGGAATGAGTGCTGAAAGTGGTATCAGAACCTTCCGTGAAATGGGCGGACTATGGGAAGAATACGATATAACCGAAGTAGCCACACCAGAAGCCTGGTCTAGAGATCCTCATTTGGTTCTAAGATTTTACAACGAAAGACGCAAGGCTCTGTTTAATTGTCAACCTAATGATGGGCATTTGGATCTTGCCAGAATGGAAGAGGATTTTGACGTCAGGATTATAACTCAAAATGTTGATGATCTTCATGAGCGTGCAGGAAGCTCATTTGTAATGCATCTCCACGGAGAATTAAAAAAGGCAAGGAGTAGTATTGATGAATCTCTGGTTCATGAACTGGATGGCTGGGAATTGAAATGGGGTGAAAAATGCAAAAAAGGAAGCCAACTTCGTCCTCATATCGTTTGGTTTGGCGAAGCTGTACCAATGATACCCGCGGCTATAAGTGAGGTTGAGAAAGCAGATATTTTTTTAATAATTGGAACAAGCCTGCAAGTCTATCCAGCTGCAAGTCTGATAGATTATGTCAAATATGATGTCCCTGTTTTTGTGATTGACCCAAATGAAACGCTGGGAGATGGTCATGGCAGAACTATTATCAGGAAAGGAGCCTCGGAAGGGATGAAGGAATTCAGACAAATTATTCAATCATATTAACAGCTTAAGGTTTGTTATTAAACAAGCGAAACTTCCCAAGCAGCAATATTTCATCTGAACTAATGATTTTCCAGTAATATAGCCCAGGGTCAAAATTAAGTTCAATACTAACTATCGATCTCTGAGGAAGTATTGTTTTCATATCGTCTCCGATATTGTTAACCACAATAAACTCTATCTCATTTCCATCAATGCTTGAGAAATCCAGAGTCAACTTCTCACCTGTTCTGAGAGTCTCAGGAATTAAATCCTTCTCAATACCATTCTTAGCAACTGATCTGAAGCGGGCCTCAACCAGAGCTTCTAATCCCGGATTCGGGGTATAGTTCGCTGCAAACAGGATAGTGTCATGCTGAATAATCTCAATTACTTCTGCACGGGAAGTATCCTCAAGCAGAATCGTATCATTTTCAAGTTCAACTTGAGGACTAATAATGTGAACTGAATCATCATTCAACTTTGCCACCTCAAGCTCAGCTTTCTCAGGCTTCAAAAACTGAACTATAAGTGCAACAGCCAAAACACCGGCAAGTACTGCAACAGCCCGAAGAACCAAATTCAGTTGAATTTTTCTGCCTTTCTCATGCTTCCCTGCCTGATCTACTCCGTCGAGCATCTCAGTCAGCTCCAGAATACTGCTTTTACAATTACTGCAAGAGGCCACATGATCAAGAATACTCTCTTCAGGCCTGGGCCCCTCCTTTCTCACCCAGTCAACATACCCTGCTATGGCATTTTCATCAATATGTTGTTTTACTTCATCCATCTATTAATATAGATTCATTTTCTATGCGAAAGTGGAAAAAAAACATCAACTATTTTTTATTTAAATGCGCCTGCTCCAACAATAGTCCAAGTGAATCTGCTGTATATGAACTTGTTGGAGGACTTCCATTCATTAATTTCAAACATTCATCTAAACGACTTGAGTACCATTTCCTTAGTGATTCGGATGGAGTGTGTTTTCCCTCAAGGGAAGTCAGAACCTCACTGATAAGATCAAATTTATGTTTTTTGATTTGATCCTTACAGTTATTACTTTTCTCTATGAGTATTTCTGTATCCGCCTCTGGCCTGTCATCATGAAAGAGATCCAAATCCCTTGCATTCACAGTAATGTTATTGAAAACCTTCAGCAATAAATTTAATCGGGCTTGTTCTTTATGAAAGAATACAAGGATTCTCTGCAATCTTTCATATTCCTGATTAAACAGAAACAAATCAACGGGGCTTTCACTAGCCTCAGTCTTATAGTATATCAGAGGATCTGATTCAGAAACCATACTTATTTTTCGGTACTCTTCAAGACAGATATTCCTGATGATCACAGAGAAATAGGTTCGAAGCTTGCTTGAATAATTATATTGTGCCTGAATACGGGGCATCCTCTCCAGCAATTTCTTGTTAATTTCCTGAACAAGATCTTCCTGTTCCCTGAATTGCACCATACCTTTAGAAAAATAACTCCGTACAATCGTCCAGATAATCTGCTGATACTTCAGCAGAAGTTTTCTGGGATCTGATTTCAGTAATTCTATTTCAATCAGGTTACGATCCATTAATCTAGTCTACAGCATCATGGAGATAGGGATTATTCGGACGAAGCCCATCGTTTTTTACTCCAATCGTGTATCTGGATTTCTCCTCCTGATCTGGAAACATTTCTGTCTGCACATGCATTTGCTTCCTTTTGAAAGCAGGTTCACGTTCTAGTTCATCCACTTTGTTTGAATCTGACATATTTGTATAATTCAAAGCTTTGAGTCGTTCAGCATTTCTTCTTCTCTGGTCATTTTCTTCAGCATATGGATCAAAAGGAGGCTCTTCTTCGTCTAATGATTCCAAGGGTTTTACAGGATTATCTTCTTGGTGGACCTCTTGTTCAGATATCTGATCATCAACTATGATTGTATCTTCAGGGGGCTGAACGATTTCCTTATCCAGAGGAACTACGGTTTTTTCCTGTTCACGATGGGAAATAAATTCCGGAACACTGGAATAGTCAAATCCAGTTGCCACAAGCGTTATACGGATCATGTCTCCTAATGTTTCATCTGTACAGGTTCCCCAGATGGTATTGACTTTGCCTCCAACCTTTTTTATTATGGTATCTGTGATAATACCGATCTCATCCACAGTAATCTCGTCAGATCCGGATGTGATATTCAGAAGCACTTTTTTTGCTCCCCTGATATCGTTATTATTTAACAGGGGTGAGTTGATTGTCTGCTCAATAACCTCCTTAGCCCTATCATGGCCAGCGGCCTCTGCAGACCCCATAAATGCTATTCCACCATCAGTCATAACGGAAATAATATCTGCAAAATCGACATTTATATATCCATGCAATGTTATTATTTCTGCTATACCTTTAACAGCAAGCATCAATACATTATCTGCGTTACCAAAAGCATTAGTGAGAGTCAGGTTACCATATATCTCTCTTAATTTTTCATTGTGAATCACCAATAGTGCATCCACTGAGTTTTTAAGTCGATTAATGCCCTGGATTGCCTGTTTGAGTCTCATTGGCCCCTCAAAACGGAATGGCAGGGTCACTACTGCCACTGTGAGTATACCCATATCCCTACAGGCTTTTGACACCACAGGAGCTGCACCAGTTCCGGTTCCACCGCCCATTCCGGCCACAACAAAAACCATTCTTACGCCATTTGAAAGAAACTCCCGGATATTATCGATATTCTCAATTGCAGCCTGCTCACCCACATCTGCCCTGTTACCAGCTCCACGGCCCTCTGTCAGGGTTTCTCCAATTTGTATTTTTGCAGGAACCTGACTGAGGCTCAGTGCCTGAGCATCTGTATTAACCACAACAAATTCAACATCCTTAATACCCATTTCATACATGCGGTTTACCGCATTGTTGCCTCCTCCTCCGATTCCGATCAC
>JAYEFL010000337.1:0-7610 GCA_034658635.1 Bacteroidota bacterium
TTATGATAAAGCATATGACAAGGGAAAAGAATTACTTCTCAGATGCAAAGCCGAAAATGTATCCGCCGATCAACATGCAATGATTCTAGGGAATTTGGCATTGGTTTGTTTCCTTTTAGACAAACTAGAGGAAGCCCAAGGCTTCTATAATAAGCTATTTGAGGTTATCAATCAACAGGAAATATCTGGGGAGTTCAATGAATTAATTGCCTTGAGGAATTATGGAAGGCTTAATCTTAAGCAGGGAAATTTATCAGAAGCAAAAACAAATATCACAAAAAGCCTATTAAAAGAATCTAATAGGATAGTGAACTCATTTCAAAATGCCAAGAGTATGTTACATTTAGGTGAGGCTCAGATGCTTCTCGGAGATTATGAAATTGCACAAGAGTATTATACAAAAGCAATTCTGATGTTAGATGGAGTCGATGCAACTGGTCAATTCAGTGGTAAGATATATAATTCTTATGTTGGAGTCTTAATAGAGGCATTATCAATAAGAGGGAGACATTATTTTGATTGTAGCCAGGATTCTGGAAGAACTACATGACTGATAAAGTCATAGTATCCAACATTATCCTTGATGGCTGTATCAACCATTCTCTGGTACTCTTCTTCCAGAAGTTTTAGTCCAAGATAGCGACAGCCCTTGGTGAACTGCTCGAGTTGTTGTGTGTCGCTTGTTTTTTTACTGCTCATAAAATTCTGAGTTATTGGGTTTAAAGGTTAATTTGATGGGGTAACGAGGCTCGGAGTTGTTTTCCAGGAAGCTCTCTATGGCTCTTGATTCAAAGACCTTGTATTTACTGGCTCTGCGTACTGCCAACAGGATATCATCTACCCGGTAATTTACTTTCAAAGCCAACAGGCTGCGCAAATGATGACGCCAGGTATCAGGCTTATATCGCTTGATCTGCGTAATGTACTCACTCATCTCAGGAGAAAACCCTTCCAAACGTGAGATTACATCGGCTATAAGCAGATCAGGCTTCTTTACACTTTTTTGTCTGGTTCCCACGTATCGTTCTTTTTGATCCTTTAGTGCTAAAGGATGCATAGTAATCTGTTCACCTATAGGCGAGTACACCTCAAGGTAATCATCTGTTATACGCACCGGGCACAACTCGTATAAGTATTTCTGAGGCACAACATACTGGTAACCCTTCCACTGTACACACGACTCCTGATTGACCACCAGATGGGTTACAAGTGAAGTGTCAAAGTGATTCACTGGCAATAACTGTAAATGAGGGTGCTCCTCGATGTACATATCAATAGGACGTTGCCTGGTGGTGCGATGGATGCGAACATCATTTATATCGGTAAGCCAACTCAGTAGCTGGACTTTAAGATCCTCTATGTCTTTGAACTCACGGCCATTTAAAAAGCTTCTTTCAAGATAATAAAAGGGGCGCTCCACTTTCAGGTTTTCGGTCGGATTACCAGGTGTGATTGTTTGAGGAGCGAAGCGGTAATGAGTAGCGAACTCAAGGTATTTTCTATTGAACACCGCACGGCCCATCTCCCAGCGATCCACGCACGCTTTCTGATTATCACTCTTGATTTCACGCGGTACACCATCCTGGTAGATAAAAGCATTAATAAGACAGCGAAACAAAGTTCTTTGCTTCTTGTCATCCACAACTTCGATATATTGTCTGCGCGAGTACCCAAGGATATAGCTAAAAAAAGTAACCTGCTCTGTTTTGCCCGTCAATGTGAAGGTTATATTGTAATCGCTCCAGTCATGGGCAGCTCGCTGGCCTGGATCCGTTTCTACCATCCTGATAGGCGATTTTGATACCACTTTCCTGATACTATTAAGATAGTTCCGAAGGATCGTAATCTCGCCATCAAAGCCCTTCTCCTTCAAGTGCTCATATACCCGCTGATGGGTGATGTCACTATATTTCTCCAGCAACTCACCGATAAAACCCTTGTAAGGATCAAGCTTACTTGAACGTCGGGTTTTTACCTTGATTACCTCTTTTGGGGTGGCATCACGCAAACCGGAGTTTGATACCAGTATCCTGGCCACTCGTTTACGAGATACTTCGAGCTCACGAGAGATTCTGCGAACTGACCAACCCATCCCATGCAGGGTGATCATTTTATTTTCTTTGTCCTCATCTTTCATCGTATTGTCGTATTTGTTTTTGTGGTTTGTAATTCTGCGGCTGCCTTTGAAAGTCTTGCGATATGTGATAATAGCTTCTCAAAACCGGGGGTGATTATTGTTTTCTCCACCTGGTTTAACTCACCAAGGCGCTGATCACTCAAGTGCGAAAGCAAGATCTGAACAGATTGGATCATATAGGCAATAGATTTTCTCAGATCATTACCATAACCCGACAGACGAGGGTCATAGCTATCTTCCGGTGTTTCAGGTTTATTAGCGAGTACTTTCTCAGGATGTGAAAGGATATAACGTTGTTGCAGCTCATCATCAGCCTCAAGAAAGGCATCAACCAAGCTATTACTCAGCCGACTGGAAAGACCATAGGTAGTAATTACCCGGGCCAGTTTACTCTGTTTGCCGCGCGGCAAACGTATCAAAGCGCGAGCATGGCTGCCGGTCAAAGTGCCCATCCTGATCTCACCACAGACCGCCTCATCCAACTTCTCAATAAGGGCAAGACGGCGACTTATCCACGAGCGGCTGTAACCAGTAAGCTTAGCCAGACGTCCTTGATCAAGATTGTGGTTCTTTTGAAGATCCTTTAACACAACGGCCTCTTCCCACACCTCCATCGATTGAGACGAACGGTTGTAACTCAAAAGTAAAATCTTGGCCTGGCTTAAATCAATATCTAACAAACGGCACTGCAAAGTCTCCATCATCAGATCCTCTGCTGCATACAGTCTCTTAAAGCCATCAATCATTTGAAAACCTCCCTCATGTACTCGTGCAATAACCATTTGAAGTTGTCCGTGCAAACGCATTGACTTCTCAATATGAAGGATCCTCTCCATATTCATAACTCGCATCTCTGATAAGGAAAGATCAAATTCTGATAAGGGTATATCTTTGATTCTGTAGCTCACAAACTGACCTGTTTTTTTGTGCAGGTAAATGTAAAAGGCCGGTTTTTATTAAACGAACGCGTACGTCTTTACAATCAACCCGGATTTGGCCGTAAAAAGGCCTTCATGCTAGCCTGTTCTTGCTGTTGAAGCATTAACGCGTACGTCTTTACAATCTTTTTGTTTTTTACCTCAAATCCCGCGTAAACCCCGTCACATAAGGGCTGTGGAGATAACGCGTACGTCTTTACAATCATTGATGGTGGTTCTTTTTGGCGCTTTTTATTACGCTCCCTTTGCAAATCACAGTTGCGCTTTACATACTCCGGGTGATTCTCTCGGTAGTGTTTCTGATACTCGTAAGCAGGACGGGTATCTCGCCAACGCTTGTTGCGGGTGTGTCGCAATAAACAGCTCTCTGTGCTTTTCTTTGCTCTTTTCTTACTACTGAGTAGGCGACGAGCATTTTGACACGACCTGGACGAACAATACTTCTGTTTCTTTACGCGGGGATTACGTGGTGCTATTTTACCACAATGTTGACAAACGAACGTGGGTTTCATGTTGCTAATCTTTCAAGAAGTGAAAAATTAACGTTTTATAAGAATATTATTAGGTGGCAACGTTTTTTATCCTGAAGTGGTATCACTCTACTCCCTTGTTAAAAATATACATTACTGATATCAATAAACCTAGGGTTTTTAGCATGTATAGAGCACTCATTGGAGTTCTGGTGGGGCTACACCATTAAGAGCTAATTTGCTGGTTATCAGTAGTTAGCTCTTTTTTGAATGTGCCCATATTTACATTTTCTGACTTTCTGTGAACAAAGTATAATGTTATTGAAGATATTTCGGTTCTTAATAAAAATGTAGTTTGACTTTGATATTTCCAGTAGTTATGGTTTTTGGCTTATAGCGAACAACACATTCTTTGTGATACCAATCATTTCGATACCGTATATCAATCTTACCTATTCCAATCGGAAACTTGTACACAGTACTGTTTAAAGTGTCTTGAATATTTAGCTCAAGAATCCCTTCAGCATCCGTCTTCCCCTTTATTCTTATCGTTAATCCTGAGGTATGTCTCTGAACCTGTAGTGTTTGGGATTGGTCTGTATTCAAATCGGAAAAAACAACAGTATGGTCAGTGAAGTCACACCCGCATGCTAAAGCCAGTAAAACTAGAACTGCACCTACTTTCATCCTAAGTTGTTTGTTATAGGGCATTTTTTACTTTTTCATCAATTTCTTTGATCATCTCCAATGATGAAATAAGTAATGGGGCGACGTCAGATTCCTTATAGTCAAAAAGATTCTCGTAATCACCCTTCTGTCTCCAATCATATAGTTGATTAAGTAATCTGCCATACTTGAAATCAAACTCACCTGTTTTGACGAAATGTTGAGAGAACTGAGATTTAACAGATGCATGTGTCTTCGTATGAATTCCAGAAACCCTTTTCAAAAAGCACTTTCGCAGCTTCATAGGTTTGATAAGCTGATTCTAGACGAAATTCAACGTAAGCTTGGCGCTCCTGAGGGATCATATTGAAATACCTTCCTGAACAACATTTTTATAGAAAGACGTTATGCTTTGTCTACCATGCCATTCGCTTTTTGAATAAGCAAATACAGAAAAAGATTCGCCTGTTTCAAGTTCTAAATCATAAAGATGATCCCTGAAAACACCTTCTTTCTTTAGATCTGTAGGATAGCCCGTTAAGATTAGAATATCCCAATCAGATGCCTTTTTTGCATCCCCTCTTGCTCGAGAGCCATAGAGTACCACCTCGGCTTGAGGATCTATCTGACTGATTCTCATACGAATCATTTTGGCAATATTCTTGTCTCGATCTAACATATTCCAAATCTAATGATTTTCTAAACAACAATCAAAACTCAGAGATTTCACATTGCAGTAATTTTATCTATAAATTATTGATTGCTTAAGTTTCGCCAAATGTCCTATAAAAGCGTGTAATTGCAAAATGCTAACCAATATCAAAAATATATGCAATAGACGGATATTTAATATTCTGATTTGTAGTTCGGATTGTCTATCTCTTATAGTCGAGGCATTATTCTTTGCATTGAATATGAGAATTCGCCAAAATCGTCCAATATTTTTAGTGTGAAACATTTTATGGCTAATTTTCATCACTTTTTTTGTTTGACAAATCCTAACCCATTGTTTTTGTGGTACTTGTAATTTTGACAAAGCTCTGGTGGGGCTACAACAAAAAATCTTGCAGCTTAGTTTATCTTTGTAATTCAAATCTGAAATTACAATGAAATTACTCCTGACTTATCTAATTGTGTGCCTTAGTTTAAATCTGGTGGCACAAACTCCTGAAAAAACTCATGTAATTACACATGATCACTTAACTATTGTAACAAATCCTTCAAAAGGCGAAAATCCATATCCGGCCTGGGGAGTTTTTCCATCCAAAGAAACTCCGGTCAGGAAGATTCTGATGCATCTGACTCTGGGGACACCTGATTCCATTTCAACCGCCCACTGGGATTATAAAGACCATATTACTGTAAAACGCGCAGGTGGTGAGAATGGAAAATCATTAGATCTTGAAATCGGCAGAATGCTCACTCCATACGGCAGTATCTATAGTACCGGCTGGGAGTTCAAATGGACAGTAGATGTGACTGATTTTACCATGATTCTTCGCGATTCAGTAGAGATTGAATATAATCATACGGGATATGAACCCACATCAGTTGGCTGGGCCCTGACTATTGATTTTGAGTTTACTATGGGACCTCCGCATATTCATCCATTACAAATCAATAACATGTGGGTAGGAAGCTATAATTACGGTAACCCTGAGAAACCAACCGAAGCAGAGTTAACTCCGATTAAGTATAATCCACTTGAGGAAAGTGTTATTAACCGCTTACGGATTCAGCACACCGGACATGGAATGGACAAACCCAAAGGATGTAGTGAGTTTTGCAGCAGGTGGCGCAGGGTATTATTTAACGGAGAAGTTGTTCAAGACAAAGACCTTTGGAAAGAGTGTGGTGATAATCCCCTTTATCCGCAAGGAGGTACCTGGATTTTTGACAGAGCTTTATGGTGTCCGGGAGACCTTCAGGCACCAGATATCATAGATGTTTATCCCGCATCCGGAGAGAATGAGTTTGAGATTTTGATGGAGCCGTACATTGCCACGGAGAATATCCAGGCGAAAGAGGCTATTGCTTCATGCCTGATCCAATATGGTGCTCCAGTGAGCAAATATGATGTCGAGATGGTGGAGATTGTTACTCCTAATAATCGTCCCCTTTACAATCGCTCTAATCCAAAATGCTTTGATTCTAAGATTATTATAAGAAATCTGGGGAGTAAGAATCTAACTTCATTAACGATATCCTACGGGACAAAAGGATTCGACCAGAAGGTTTTCAAATGGAAGGGAAATCTGAGTTACTATGGATCTGAGGAAGTCATTCTGCCCGGTTCGCATAATTTTGATGCAGGCCTGAACACTTTTGTTGTAGAACTCAAGAAACCTAACGGACGAAAGGATGCATGGGTGGGAGACAACTCCATGACCACACAGTTTGATGCCCCTGTGACCTTACCCGAAAACATTATTGTTCAATACAGAACCAACAATCAACCTGAAGAGAATCATGTGTTCATTGTTGGAGAATCAGGAGATACTTTATATCAAAAGACATCTGATCAGGTAGAGAAAGCCCATTTGTATGTTGATACTCTGAATTTGACAGAAGGCTTATATGAGATGTTCTTGATTGACACTGCTGGACAAGGATTAGAATTCTGGTTTATGAGAGATCAGGGCTTCGGATATATCAGGATTCTGGATATGGATGGAAACCTGCTTCATCTTTTTACTGCTGATTGTGGAGAGGGAGAAATGTTGGCATTCCAGACTGATCCTGAGTTTGTTAATGATCCAGCCGTAGTGCTATATGATTTTGCACTTTATCCCAAGGTTGTCACTGAGGAGTTTGCGCTTGAGGTGTATTCCAGACGTGAAATTGAGCTTGAGGTTGTGCTCAAACATGAAGGCAAAGTGGTCGAGAAACATTTCTACCCAAAGACCAAAGGGGGCACCTTTAAATACAATATTGCTCATTTGCCTGATAATCGATATATCGCTGAGGTTTACATTAATGGGGAACTTAAGCATAAATCTAGGTGCCAGAAGGCTTCGAACTGGCAATACTAACTTTTATAGAACCATAAATAGCGTTTTGGATAGGGTGAGTCTATAATATATGATAAGTCTCCAGATCCACAGTTTCATCATCGTGCCATTAGTGATATGCTTCTTGAAGGAGGTGATTCTTTGTGGTTAGCTACCACCGTTGGAGGGCTACAGATATTTCATATTAAGGAGGAGAAATTAGAAATTGCATCTACCTCAGAGAATTTGTCTGGCATTGCTTATAATGGCCTTAATGCTTTATGCCGAACATCTGATAGTATTCTGTGGGTAGGAACCAATGGTAAGGGTTTGTCATATCATCACCCGGGAACAAATATCTTCGACGTTTATAGCAAATCTAAGCCAGCAAGCAATCAACTTGATTTTG
>JAYEFL010000337.1:7710-60136 GCA_034658635.1 Bacteroidota bacterium
TGCCGAACATCTGATAGTATTCTGTGGGTAGGAACCAATGGTAAGGGTTTGTCATATCATCACCCGGGAACAAATATCTTCGACGTTTATAGCAAATCTAAGCCAGCAAGCAATCAACTTGATTTTGAAAGTGTCAGATCAGTTTATACTGACGATGACTGGATCTTTGTTGGAGGCTATTTTGGATTGAACAGAATCAATAGAAAAACCGGGAAGAGAGATTATTTGATCAAAACATGGGTGCCATATTCTTTTTGTGAAGTTGAGGGTGATCCAAATCTTTTATTGATTGGAACTGAGGGAATATCATTGCTCCTAATTAACAAGCAGAATGGTTTTGTCAGACCAATTGAGATGGAAGACATCTATTATGATGAAAAAATGTTAAACCTTCTTGATTTTGTGTATTGTATGATCCATTATCAGGGTAGTCAATATTTGATTGGATATTCAGGAGGCCTTGCACTGATCGATATTGATAATAAAAAAATTCTACAGAATTACTCGAGTTCTGATGATCCCAATAGTATTGTTTCAGGAGAAATAAAATCTCTACTTAGAGATTCTGAGGGACAAATTTGGGTGGGTTCTGTTTCTGGTGGTTTGGCAAAGTTTTTACCGAAACAAGGAATCTTTATAAGGATAAATAGTAAAAATGGTTTTAAAGAATTGCCAAGCAATGTAATACTTGATTTGCATCAGGATTTGGCAGGAAATATATGGGTTGCCACGAGCATGGGTTTGTGTAAGTTTAATGGAAAAACAGGACTTGAGAGGGTTTTTTCAGTTTCAGATGGATTACCCAGTGATTTGATATATGCCATCGAAGAAGGCCAGGCCAATAAGCTTTGGTGCAGCAATAGTGACGGACTGTCAAGAATTGATACTAAAACTGGAAATATTCTCAATTTCAATTCTAGACATGGCTTACCGGGAAATGAGTTGAATAGGGGTGCTAGTTTTAAAGGCAAAGATGGAATTATGTATTTTGGTGGTATTGATGGTCTGGTTAGCTTTTCATCAAATCAGGCGATGATAGAGTTTCCGAAACCGAAACCTCAGATTGTTAAGTTTTTCCTCTATAATAAAGAGGCCAAACTAGATACCCTATTTCCATACGCGAAAGAAGTTGTTATTAGGCCCGGACAGAAATATTTTTCATTCGAAGTAACTGGTACTGACTATATTTTAGATGAAGAAAATTATTTTCAATATAATATTCCGGAGATATTAGATACCTGGATTGATATTCAGGGTGCAAGAAGAATCTCTATTACTGATCCTGATCCAGGCACCTATCACTTGAGTGTTCGGGTTAGTAACGATCAGCAAACCTGGGTGGAAATGGAAAATCCCCTGATAATAAGGGTTCTTCCAAAGATACACCAGACAACTGCAGCTAAAATATTAGCACTCTTATTTGCTGTGTCAATGCTAATATTGGGCGTATTTCTGAGAACCAGATACCTTATTCGAAAGCAAGCAGAACTGAATAGATTAGTTGATCTTAGAACAAGTGAGTTGCGTAAATCTGAGAGGCAATTAAGAGAGGCCAATGCCTCCAAAGATCGATTCTTCTCCATTATTGCACACGATCTAAAATCTCCCTTTAATTCTTTGTTAGGTTTATCGGAGTTACTTTCAGAGGAGTGGGATGAATATAGCGATAAGGAAAAGCAGAGAATGATTGGCATGATACAGGGGAATCTCTCAAGCACTTATAAGTTGCTTATTAACTTGCTGGATTGGAGTAGGTTGCAGCGCGAAACAATTAGTGCAGATATTAAGGATACTGATTTGAGAAAGCTTTCTGAAAATACTGTTGATGGATTTCAAGTTCAGATTGCATCGAAAAGAATAGTGGTCTCAAACCAGATTGAGAGCGATCATATTGCCATGGCAGATCCTTTCATGGTGGAGACTATTTATCGTAATTTAATCTTTAATGCCATTAAGTTTACACCTGCAGAAGGTCAAATCACACTCACAACCAAGCTTGAAAATGATCAAATCAAATGCTGCATTTCCGATACGGGAATAGGAATGAATGCAGAAATGCAGAAAGGACTCTTTAAGCTTGATGAATCACAAAGTCGACCGGGAACAGAAGGTGAGAAAGGTACGGGTTTAGGACTTCTTGTTTGTAAGGAGTTTATCCACCTGATGGGAGGTAAGATGGAGGTTACATCTCGTGAAGGAGAGGGAAGTACGTTTTGTTTTCTTCTTAGTCAGAAGCATTAATGGGGTTTTAAACTGCAGACTGTTACAAAAATACAATAAGCCCAAGTACAGAGTACTTGATAAGCAGACCGGCAGCACTAAATAGCAGCACCTTCTTATAAGGGTAATTGATCATTCCGGAAGCCAGGCAAATTATGGGCGATGAAAGCGGGAGCAGATTAAATACAAAAATGGTGAGCTTGCCGTGTTTCTTAATTGTTTTAATAGCCTTTCCGCTTTTCTTTTCCCCAAAGTATTTGTTAATCACTAGAGTGCTAATCTTTCTGCCTATCCAGTAATCAATGGTTTGAGCTGTTAGGGCTGTACCTAAAGCTACTGCGATTAGTAGAATTATATGAGCGTAACTAGTAGCACAATACATAAATGACAATTCAACCGGCATCAGCAGAAAAAAGAGGTAGCCGGCAAAATGAAGAGTTGCAAAAGATCCCAATGACTGACTTCTGCCCTGGATGAAATCCTGACCTAATGTTGCCGATAAAATGAGTATCGCAGTTAGTGAGGTAACTATGAGAACGAGGAGTCTTACACCCTTCAGTTTAGTTTTATCCACGGGCTAAAAATAGCTAATAAACTGAGAGTATCAGGTTTGAGTCAAGTATTTTTTAGCTAAGGTTTACTAGCAATGTTTATGATCTGCTCAATTTCTATTAATTTGGCAAGTTGAGTTGCTGAATTAACGAAAACGAAGATCAAAATGTCAAACCCATCATCAATTATTTCAGGTATTTGTATTTCATTTTTATTAATGTCTAGCTGCTCTCTTGAACAGAAAGCTCCGAATTTAATTCCCGATGAAAATGGTACAGCACCCAATTACTGGTGTACATGGTACTGGCAAAATTACCTGATTGAGAAGGGCAAAGAGGTTGCGAATCCTGATCCTAAAACGGTTTATACCAATTCAGCAGCCAGAGAAAATGTGAGCCAAGAGACTATATTCGGAGAAGGCGGGATGGCTCAGGTAATGTTGCCCAAAACTCGTGGTGACTATTATTTTGTGATTGATCATGGCTGGCAGGATAAGCAGATAAAGAAGAATACTTTCTTCACATTCATTATGGATACTTTAGACTTTCTGAAGTATGCCCACCTTGAGCCCAGAGACAGGATTAAGCAGATGAATATAGATATTAAGGCTCTTGGATGGAGAAGTTTGGGGCTTTGGGTAAGGGGAAACCCGACTGAGGCTGAAATGAGAACTTTTGTTGAGTGGAGCAAATATGCCGGAATTGAATATTGGAAGATTGATGGGGGAGATACAAAGTTCTTCTATGCATCGAAGATCAAGGAGGAAAATTACCCGGAATTGACCTTGGAACATGTCACGGGTGCCGGTCCGTTAACCCCTCTGTGGAATCAGTCTGGCTTATCCTCTTATCCGTCAGGATATTATCCGGAGGAAAATGCAAGAAAATCTCAGAAGATGCTTGAGATTCTGCAGAATACGGATGTTTTCAGAACCTATGATGCAGCACCATTATTGGTAACTACAACTACTATGCAAAGGGTTCATGATATTCTGACATTAACTGCCGGAGATACAAAGTACTCAGCCATTCTGAACGTGCAGGATGAGTGTAACATTGCAGCAGCATTGGGCTTATTGGTTGCGGTAAAACGCCACCCTATGGATACCCCGAGAATGTATAAGGGTAGCGATTATCATTTGCAGATTTCGGGAGACCGGCAAGTTGGGAGAAGGCTTAATGAGATGGATCGATTTGCTGTGTGGCAGAGAATTGCTCCTCCAATGCCGGCTGGATATGGTAGCTATCATTCATCCGATGAATTTCTGATTGACAGCATTGTTTTTCACGAGAATCATACCTGGTATACACCTACATATGGTAAGATGGTAAGGCAAAGTGCTCCGGCTGTTATGAGTAGAAATATTCCACTGCCGGATGTAAAAACGGATGGAGAAAAGCCCTTTGTAATGGCCAGTAAATTTCAGAATGGAGCAGTTTGTATTGCTACAGAGGGTAGGGTTTATCCGGATAAAAGTTGGTTTCATCCAAGAGTGGAAATTTCTGTATCAGAACTTGAAATTGACAAACCAATTGGGGTATTCGGACATTACGAAACTCTGATTTTGGTGTTTTCTGCTGATGTTTCAAAAAATGCTGTTGTCTGGGCACAGGATCTTTTGGACGATAAGGCTGTTGATATAAGTGACATGATTTCTATACAAGGAAACACCATAATAATTCCCGGTGATCTGATCGATGAGATTGGTACCTCATGCAATGATGAAGGTGATATTTCAGGGCCGGGATTGGTTTTGCGGGTTGCTTACGATTAGGATTTTGCTAAATTCGCTAATATCAATGAAGAAGCTTGGATATAAATATTGGATTCTGATTGTAATCGCATGGCTTTGTGGTTTTGCCGGGCTTGCAGATGAGCTTGTGATTAAGCAGACAGGAGATCCGTTTATCAAGCATTTTTCTAAAAGAGATTATCATGGAGGTACGCAGAATTGGGCCTTTGTTCAGGGGAGTAATCATATTCTATATGCTGGGAATAATCAAGGGATTCTAAGATTTGATGGTTCTTCATGGAATCTGATTCCTTTGCCCAATCAATCTGTTGTACGAAGTCTTTTTCAGGATCATGATGGTACAATCTATGCCGGGGGCTTTAATGAATTTGGATTTTTGAGGACTGATGATTCTGGTAAATTGATATATGAGTCGCTACTGAATAATGTTGAGGGAAATGAATTTGGGGAAGTATGGACAATGGCACGATCAGGTGATTATTTGTATTTCCAAACCTATGATGCACTGATTATCTGGGATACTAGAAAAGACGAATGGACGTATACTGAGGCCAGGATACAATTTGGATTCATGCATGAATTAGGAGATCAGCTTCTAATGAATGATTTTGGTAGAGGCATTGTCGAGATTGAGGGTGCGAATTTATCCTTGTATCCGGGTGGAGAATTTTTTGCTCAAAGAGAGGTTTGGAGAATAATTAGCCTGAGAGATAATGTGCTGATATGCACCCAGAATGATGGAGTTTTTGAACTTTCAGAAGGACAACTAACGCCCTGGGAGACAGAAATTAATAATGTACTTGTTGAGAACCGATTGTATAGTGTTGTTGTAGCTCAGGATTATGTTTATTGGGGCTCCATATTGAACGGTTTGTATATTAGTGATAGGAATGGAAAAGTGATTCAAAATTTGAATAAGGAGAGAGGACTGAGTAACAATACTGTACTCAGCATCTTTCTTGATATTGAATCGAATTTATGGTTAGGTCTGGATAATGGGATTGATCAGGTTCACATTCATTCTCCGGCCAGTAGCTTATTTTCAGGAGCAGATATTGGAAGTGGATACGCTGCAGCCTATTTTGAGGGAAGAATTTATCTGGGAACGAATCAGGGCTTATATTCAATTCCTGATTATCGTTATCTCTCTGCCTCAACTCAGGATTCTCAAGTGGAATCAGTGGATGAGTTGGCCGGACAGGTTTGGTCTTTACACGTAGCTGGTGATCATTTACTGGTTGGGCATAATTTTGGCACATTCGCTGTGAAAGGAGGTCTTGTTGAACAGATTGGATCAATGCGCGGCGGATGGAATTTTGAGTCGGTTCCTAATCATCCGGAGTTAATATTACAGGGAACATATGATGGATTGCAACTATTCGAGATCACTGCAAATAGACCAAGGTTAAGACACCAGATTTCGGGATTTAATGAATCAGGGAAAATGCTTCTATTCGAAAACAAGCATACGGTTTGGATTGGTCATGGATATCAGGGAATTTACAGGTTGGTGCTAAATTCAGATTTCTCAGGTGTTGACGAAATAAAACTGTTTGATGATAAAAGTGGTTTAGGATCAAGAAACTTTAATGAATTACTTTCTGTTTCACCTGACGTGCTGGTTTGCAATAGAGATGGATTTTTTGTTTACGACAAAGATTCAGGTGATTTTGTAAGGGATGACATTTGGAATGCCAATTTCAATGAGCAAGGCAGAATGACTCGTCTGATAAAAGAGAGTGAAGAAACTTCCTGGTATTTTCAGGATGGACAGGCCGGGAAGCTGAGAATCTTTAATGATACTTTATTTGTGCGGGATACCAGAATTCTGACATCGCTGGAAGAATCGTTTAATCCCAGTTTTGAGAATATATTATTCTTGTCTGACAGGGACCTTATTTTTGGGACAAATGATGGCTTTGTTCATCTTGATCCTCAGCAGGGTCTTCCTGACATACCTGAATATCCGGTACTATTTAGCGCATTGACAAGTTTGCGGTCAGATTCTGCCTTCAGAATGTATTTACAGTATTTTGATGAACTTGGTGTCGAATCAGAAGTGCACCCCTTAGCTAAGATTCCTTATCGGGATAATGATCTAAGAGTGAGCTTCGTGGCACTTTATCTAAGGGCTTCTGAACGAATCGATTATCAGTATCTACTTGAAGGACAGTCATTTGATTGGAGCCAGTGGTCTGATCATGGGTATGCGGAATTTACGAATTTGAGAGAAGGAAAATATCTTTTAAAAGTGAGGGCTCGAAATGCCTATGGCGTATTATCTTCTGAACAACATTTGTACTTTAAAATAGAAACTCCCTGGCATAGAACACTTGTTGCTTATTTGTCATATTTCCTGATCGTTGTTGTATTTGTTTCTATAAGTTGGTATTCCATTAATAAACGTTTGGAAAGAGAGAAGAGAAGGGCGCTCATTCTGGAGAAACGCAAAATGCTTCACAAACAACTTCAGCTGAAGCGAGATTCTGCTTTAGCCGAAAAGGAGATTGTGAAGTTGAGAAACGATAAGTTAAGGGCTGACATAAGACACAAGAGTAAGCAGTTGGCCAACCAAACGATGGATGTGTTGCAAAAAAACCGTTTTCTTACTGACATTAAGTTGGAAATGGTTGATTTGAAAAGAAAGGCTCAATCTGATGAGGTAAAATCATCGATGAGGAAAATGATTAGGAAAATTGACAGAAACATTGAAGATGAAGATACTCATAAGGTTTTTGAGATCAGTTTTGATCAGGTGCATGAGAACTTTTTGAGAAGATTGCTAGAGTCATATCCAGAATTAACAGCCAAAGACCTTCGTTTGTGTGCCTACCTCCGGCTTAATTTATCATCAAAAGAGATTGCCCCCTTGCTGAATATATCTATTCGTGGAGTAGAAATCAGCAGATATAGATTAAGAAAGAAGCTCAATCTTGATCATAAGGAGCATCTTGCCGAATTCATATTGGGGTTTTAGTGATGAACTATGTGTTCGGGTTCAATTTCTTTTGAAGTAAGTTAAATAATCACTATCAGCTTGATTGTAAAGATAATAGCATTCTCTGAGATGTGTTCTTGATGTAGTGGTCAAGTATATGTGTTGTGGTTTTGATGAGTTGAATTATTTGATAAGTGTACACTGCATTTACTACTTTAGCTTTTATAGAAACGTGAATTTACCTAAACAAAATTTTTTACATTAAAATTTGTACAATGAAAACCAGAAGATTTCAGATGTTAAAAAGAGCCGGACTATTTTTGGCGGCTTTTATGATTATTGCTTCTTCCTCATGTAAAAAGGAAGAGATTCCAGAAGACCCAATTGCAAGTTTCCAATTTGCAGTTAGTGAAGACAACTATTTAGAAGTGGCTTTTACTAATTATTCTCAAAATGCAACTTCATATTCGTGGAATTTTGGAGATGGCGAAACTTCAACTGAGAAAGATCCTGTTCACAATTATGTAGCTGCGGGCTCTTATGATATTGTATTAACTGCAATGAATAGTGCAGATGTAAGCGCTACATATTCTTTATCTATTGAGCTAACTGATCCTAATTCAGCATTAGCTTTACTTGATGGTGGTGAGTCTAAAACATGGAGATTGTATCGTGAAGGTACCAGCTTAGGTGTTGGTCCTGACGCTGAAGGAGCACGTACATGGTGGTCATTGGCAAATGATGGTTCAAGACCATGTGTATATTTCCATGAGTTTACTTTCAACCGTGATGGTTCTTTTGTTTTTGATGATAAAGGAATGTTCTGGGGAGAAGGAGCTATTTTTGGAGGACTTGATCTTGTTGAATCATGCTTCGAGGCTACAGCTGCAAATATGGTTAATGCTGATGGAGTAGACGTGAGTGCCTGGTTGAGTGGAACTCATGCTTTTACTTATGATCCTGTTTTAGGTCAAATTACTTTGAACGGTACTGGTGCCTGGATGGGAATGCCTCAGTTAAGTACAGTAGCAGAAGTTAGTGTACCTGATGCCAGCAGAACTTTCAATGCCACAATTGAGGAAATGGAAGGATTTGATTTATTGACCATTACCTTCATTTATGACGGACTATACTGGGATTTCACCTATGCAAGCTATTCAGACCCTTCATTAGAGCCTGATGTTGAGACTGCAATAGAAGAGTATGGTGAAGACTTAGATGATTTCACTCCAGAGACTATGTTTAATACCTTTGCTGCAACTGATGAAGCAAATGTATCTTACTTGGCTCCAACTGAATCTGCAGTAACTGTAACTGCTGGTATTGATGATCCTGCTGATGCTGAAGCAGCAAAAGTTGGTGAATATGTAAGAGGAACCGATCAATATGCTGATCTTAAATTCCAGATGGATTTTGATATTCAGTTTGATAACTTCACTTCTTTCTCAATCGACATCTACATTCCTAGTTCAAATACATTTGTAGATGGTGGTTTGACAAAGACTATCCAGCTATGGATTGCTGATCAAAGTCAGACACAGAATTTCTGGGAGAGTTGGGTACAGTATGATGTAGATGCAGAAACTATCGTTTTGGATGCATGGAAAACATATACTTTCGATCTAGAGACTCCAACTACCGGCAGCGGAACTCCAAAAACACGTACAGATCTTGACTTAGTAGGACTTGTAATTGGTGGTTCAGGTCATACAGCAGATGGTACTTTCTATATTAGAAATTTCACATTTAATTAATTGAAATAAAAGCTGTGATCAGAAACTATCTGATCACAGCTTTTCTCTTTTTTCAATGAAATACTTAGGACCCCAAAAAGGAATGTTTGTTCTCGTTATTATAGGATTGTTATTCTCATGTGGAACAGAGGAACCAGTTAGTAATGACGATCCAAGGGCACTTACTCTGGAAGTAAATGTTGCAGAGGATGGATCAGGGATGGTTAGTATTGAGGCCAGTGCCTTGAATGCTATTTCCTATGCTTTATATATTGACTCCGATGATGAATTGCTTGCAGAAAGCATTGCCGGTAATTTTGAATATACATTTCTAAGAACAGGAATTTACCAAATATCAGTTCGGGCTTATGGCCTATCAGGAAGATACATTCGTGAATCTTTACAAGTAGAAGTTCTTGTTGGAAATGAAGTAGCGATTGACGATGGATACATCAGTGCTCTTTCTTATGAAGGGTATGACCTTGTTTGGAATGATGAATTTGAAGGAACCAGCGTTAAGCCTGAAAATTGGATCTTTGAAATAGGTACCGGTTGTCCGAATTGCGGCTGGGGAAATAACGAGCTGGAGTATTATCGTAAAGAGAATGCAACGGTTGGCAATGGAGTGTTGACCATTGAGGCTAAAAAAGAAAATTATCAAGGGATGGATTATACATCTGCCCGGATGATTAGTAAAAATCTAAGATCCTTTCAATACGGAAGAATCGATATTAGGGCACTTCTGCCCAAAGGAAAAGGAATATGGCCAGCACTATGGATGCTGGGCAATAACATTAACTCTGCCGGTTGGCCTGAGTGCGGAGAAATAGATATCATGGAGATGATAGGGGGGGTCGGAAAAGATAATACTACACATGGTACAATACACTGGGGTGTTGATGGAAATCACGCATCCTCGGGAGGAAAATATTCCTTACAATCTGGCATAATGGCCGATGAATACCATGTATTTAGTATTATCTGGGATGAATCATCAATCGTCTGGCTAATGAACGACCAAGAATTTTATACGCTTAGCATTACTCCAGCCAGTATGAGTGAATTCCACCAGCAATTTTTCTTCATTATGAATGTAGCAGTAGGAGGCAACTGGCCTGGTAGTCCGGATTCCTCAACTGTATTTCCACAAAAAATGAAAGTGGATTACGTACGCGTGTTTCAAAAGCAAAACTAAAATCAATGAAATTACAATTTTACAAGCTAATGTGTTTAATGGGTATGTTGGTTTGTTCCAGCAGTTTGCTCGCTCAAACACATACCATTACAGGTAAAGTAACAGAGGCTGAAACCGGATTAGGAATACCAGGTGCAACATTGTCTGAGCAGGGAACCAGCAATGGTACTCTAACCAACATGGATGGTGATTTTTCTATCACTCTTTCAAGTCCGAATGCCGTATTGCTAATCTCTTTTATTGGATATGAGCCACAAACCGTTCAGGTTGAGAGCCGATCAATCGTAAATATTGCCCTAACCACTAAGGTTTCAGAACTTGATGAAGTTGTGGTAGTTGGATACGGTACGCAGAAGAAAAAAGTAGTTACAGGAGCCATCTCAAGTGTTAGTAGTGAAGAGATTTCATCTACACCTGTCCTTAGAATTGAACAAGCCATGCAAGGTAGAACAGCAGGAGTTCAGGTTACAAATTTATCAGGACAGCCAGGTGAAGCTCCAACCGTAAGGGTACGTGGAGCTGGAACTACCGGAAATGCAAATCCATTATACATTGTAGATGGTATGGCTGTTGGAGGGATTGATTTTCTAAATCCGGGAGACATTGAATCAATGGATGTCTTAAAGGATGCTGCCTCTGCTGCAATCTATGGTGCAAGAGCTGCCAATGGTGTTATCCTAATTACTACCAAGAGTGGAAAGAAGGGTGATATGCGTGTTACTTATTCTGGATATCAAGGAATACAAAACACTGCGAAAACCATAAATATGCTCGATGCAGACCAATATCGAATGATGATGAATGAAGGTGCCAGCAATGCAGGTTTGTCTGAGCCATTTGACATGAATGAGATTCCTAAGTATAATACTAATTGGCAGGAATCACTTTTTCAAACAAATGCTCCTATGACAAACCATGAGTTTACGGTTACCGGTGGTAGTGATCGTTCAAGCTACTCCTCATCTATGTCGTACTTTTCTCAACAGGGAATAATCGGAGGAGAAAAATCTCAATTTGACCGTATTACCGCCAGGTTGAATTCTCGTCATGAGGTTAGCGATAATTTCAGATTTGGAAATAATCTGGCCTATTCAAATATAACCCGAAGGGGAATTGGATCAAACCAATCATTTAACGGGGCCTATAGTTCTGCCTTAAATATTGATCCTTTAACTCCTTTATATGAAGAAGATCCAAATGTTTTATCCACCTATCCTTATTCATTTGAGCCTGTTGTAACCAATGCCGATGGCCTGGCCTACGGGATATCAAACTACATTGGAGCTGAGATAGTTAACCCTCTTGCTCTTCTGGAAACACAAACAGGAGAGACTCGGGTAGATAAACTCGTTGGTAATGTTTATGGAGAGCTGGACATTATTGAAGGACTTAAATTCAGATCTAGTTTAGGTATCGATATGGCTTATGTTTTAGGTGACTCTTACCGTCCGTTTTACTACTTAAACGGAGCTCAACTCAATGTTGATAAAACTTCTGTATCGAAAAATATAGATCGCTACTTTACATGGCAACTTGAGAACACTTTTGCTTATGAGAAGAGTATTGATGATCATAATTTTTCTGCGCTGGTGGGCATGACAGCTAGCAAATTCAATTTTGAAAATCTTTCAGGATTTAATGCTAAGGTGCCCATAACTGATCCTAACCATGTTTACCTGAATATGGCTACGGATACTGCCTGGACAGCTAATGGCGGTGCTTCACATTCATCGTTATTATCCAATTTTGCTCGTGTTGCTTATGATTACAAAAACAAATACTCTTTCACAGGAATTATAAGACGTGATGGATCATCAAAGTTTGGCGCTAATAAACGATATGGAATTTTTCCATCAGTTGGATTCTCATGGTTATTGAGCGATGAGAATTTCTTTCCTCAGACAAAGGATCTTAATTTTCTAAAATTGAGAACTTCATGGGGAGTCAATGGGAACCAGGAGATCGGAAACTATCAATTTATTTCAGTAATGGATAAAAGTCGTGGTTACATCTTCGGAGGAGGTAGGATGATTGGAGCTTCGCCTTCTTACATTGAGAATAGTGATATTCATTGGGAGGAATCAAGGCAATTTGATGCTGCCATAGATCTTGGAGCTTTCAATAACAGATTGATAACCACAATTGATTTCTATAACAAAACAACAAGCGGATTGCTTGAACGCATACCGATACCAGCACATGTTGGTAATGATCCTCCATTTGCGAATGTGGGAAGTGTAAGAAACCGAGGTGTTGAAATGTCAGTTAACTGGAGGCATATTCTGCATGGACTTTCATACTCAGTTGGTCTGAACGGATCATATAACCAAAATGAGATGACACATATTGGCAACGAAGATAAGGTATTGCCGGGTGCAAGCTGGGCTGTAGCCGGTATGGTTACCAGAGCAGAAGAAGGATATCCGATTGGTTATTTCTGGGGATATAAAACGGATGGTCTATTCCAGAATCAGGCAGAGATTTTCCAACACATTGGATCAACAGGAGAAGTTCTTCAGCCCAGGGCTCAACCTGGTGATGTTAGATTTGTTGACGTAAATAATGATGGAAGGATTAATGAAGATGATCGTACAATGATTGGTAACCCTACACCAGACCTTACTCTCGGATTCAATATGTCACTGGAGTATGGTCAATTTGACTTTTCTATGCTTGTTGTAGGAGCCTATGGACAGGAAATCTTCAATGGAATGCAGAGACAAGATCTTCGCTATACAAACAGATCTGAAGCAATATTAGACAGATGGACAGGTGAGGGTACTTCAACAACAGTTCCTCGCTACACCTGGATAGATATCAATAACAATTACAGGGTTTCAGATTTATATATTGAAGACGGTTCATATACAAAGATTAAAAATGTTCAGATTGGCTATACATTGCCAAGACCTTTCCTGAACCGCATTCGTGCCAATAGCTGGAGGTTCTACCTGTCATTTGAAAACCTCTTTACTTTCACTAAATACAGTGGTGCTGATCCTGAAATTGGAGCGATGAGCTCTTTTGATATTGGAATTGACCGCGGAATATACCCACAGGCCAGAACTGTAAGATTCGGAACAAGCATTACATTTTAAAAAAGGAGTTGAAAATGAAAAGACTATTATATAATACAGCCAGCATACTAGTTATAGCTTTGTTGTTCACTTCATGTGAAGATTTCCTTGATCTTAAGCCACTTGATCAGGAAGTATCATCAAATTTCTACCAGACTGAAGAGGATGCCATGCAAGCTTTGGTGGCTATCTATGATGTAGTTACTTACCAATCATCTCCCGGGATTTCCTGGGCTCCGTTTATCATAGTTTCTGACATCTTATCTGATGATAGTTATGCAGGAGGTTCTGATGCCAATGATGGTATGTCACAACAGGAATTGAATACTTTTAATACGCCTACAACCAATAGTATTGTTCATGCAATTTGGATCAAAAATTATATCGGAATTTATCGGGCGAACTTATTTTTGGAAGTTATTGATGGGATAGATGCCAGCGATGAATTTAAGGTTCGAACAATTGCTGAGGCCAAATTTTTGCGAGCCTACTTTTATCTAGAACTTGCACGATACTTTGAAAATGTGCCGCTTCTTACTGAAACAATAAAAGGAACTGATGAGTACTCTCAGGAGCAAAATACACCTGAAGAGGTTTATAACCAGATTGCTCTTGATTTGGTTGATGCCATTGAGGCATTGCCTGAGATAATCACTCCGGCTGAGGCAGGTCGAATCAGCAAATGGGCTGCTGAAGGCTTGTTAGCGAGAACATATTTATTTTATAATGGCGTATATGGAAGTGATTTACTTGCGGGTGAAAAGCTTATTGATAAGGCGGCCATTTTAGTCTATGTTGAAGATCTGATTACCAACAGTGGACATGATCTATTTGAAAACTACCAGGATAATTTTAAACTAGTAGGTGAATTTGGAATAGAGTCTGTCTTTGAGATATCTTACGGAGATACACCAGCATGGTGGGATTGGGGATATGTGCGGGGAGGTCATGGCAATTTATCTGCACAAATGCAGGGCCCAAGAGTAACCGGATCTACTAATTGGAATCGAGGGTGGAGTTTTGGAACCGTTAGTCAAAAATTGGCTGGTGATTTAGAAGGCGATCCTCGTTACCTGCATACAATACTAACGCAGGAAGAATTAGACGGTAAACTAGTGATTGGTTATCAGCATACCGGATATTTTTCAAAAAAATATAGCTCTGACGCAGAACACTGGGGAAGCGATGGCCAATTTGAGCTCAACAGAACCTGTAATCACCGCGTTATTCGTTTTTCTGATGTTCTTCTAATGGCTGCTGAACTCGGTAGTGCGAATGCACAGACCTATCTTGATCGGGTACGTGAAAGAGTTGGCCTTGAGAGTATTCCTGCAACCATGGAAAATATTCTTAATGAAAGACGCTTGGAGCTGTCTCTTGAAGGAATTAGGTATTTTGATGTTTTACGTCAGGGTATGAGCGTTGCAGAAAGGGAATTATCTGTGTCTGATGTGCGCGGACCTAATTACGAGGGAGACCAACAACTGTTCGACGTGAACTTTAACTCAGCATCAAAAGGATTTTTGCCGATTCCGCAAAATGAGATTGATCTTTCAGCAGGAACCTTTGTGCAGAATGAAGGCTATAACTAGCTAGTAATCAGACCTAAAAATAAAATTGTGCAGTATGGATAAATGCTGCAAACATGAGATAGCTGCGTTTTCAAATATCAAATAGATGATGAAGTACAATAAAAGATATACCGTTTTAACAGCCTTGATAGTAGCTCTTGGAGGATTCCTCCTTGGATTTGATAGCGCAGTTATTTCAGGGGCTGTTCCATTCATTAAAGAATATTTCGTGCTAAATGATATCCAATTGGGATGGTCTGTTTCTTGTTTAATACTGGGAGCGATGCTTGGAAATTCTGTTGCCGGACCACTTAGTGATCGGTTTGGTCGAAAAAATGTATTGATCTTTACGGCTCTTTTATTTGCTATTTCAGCTGTTTCATCAGCACTGGCCACCCAGTTTGGTTTCTTTATTGTGGCAAGAATTATTGGAGGAATAGGGGTTGGAGGAGCAATTTTGATAGCACCAATTTATATAGCTGAAATTGCACCGGCTGAAAAGCGCGGACAGTTGGTATCATTCAATCAATTGAATATAGTGATTGGTATCTCAGCAGCTTATTTTTCAAATTATTTTTTACTTGAAATTGGAGACAATAATTGGAGATGGATGCTGGGTGTTGAGGCCATTCCTGCTATCATTTATTTTTCACTACTGTTTATTGTACCCATGAGTCCCAGATGGCTATATCGTCATGGAAATAAAATGCAGGCTAGAATTATTCTTGAAAAAATAGGTGGTCCAGACTATGCGAAGTCTTGCATGGCTGAGATTCAAGGTAGTATTGGCGGAGCACAAGCGAAATCCTCAATAGGGCAAATTTTTGCCAAAAAATACGGCTTTATCATCTTTATCGGCTTGACCATTGCATTTTTCCAACAGATAACCGGAATCAATGCCGTTTTTTATTATGCACCTACTATTTTTGAGCAGGCTGGAGGAGGAACAGAAGCAGCTTTTCTACAAGCTGTTGTTGTGGGCCTGACTAATCTGGCATTTACTATTGTGGCCATTTTTTTGATTGATCGCTTAGGAAGAAAAAGCTTACTGATAATTGGTGCTTCCGGAATGACGATAGCTCTGACAGTGCTTGGCTTATCTTTTGATAAGTCTATCGAAGAAATTAATACAGCAGTAGTTTTAAGCTCTGTACTCTTATATGTGGCTTCTTTTGCCATTTCTTTTGGTCCGGTTATGTGGGCACTATTGTCTGAGATCTTCCCCAATATGATAAGAGGAATAGCCATTTCTGTTGTTGGATTCTTCAATTCTCTGGTAAGCTTCTCAGTTACACTTGTGTTTCCATGGGAGTTGACTCATGTTGGTCCATCAGGAACCTTCTTCATTTTTGGAGGCATGGCGCTGTTGTCACTGCTATTTGCAGTCTTCTTTGTGCCTGAAACAAAGGGCAAATCATTAGAACAGTTAGAAAAAGAATTAATCCGATAGATTACTATGAGAAAATATATTCAATACATTCCCTTATTCATTCTAATTTTGATGGTCAGTCTGGGTTGCCAAAATATGGATGATGGATCTGATGGGCCCAGAAAAGTGCTTATTGAACAAAGCAATGGAAAATATACATTGACTGTTGACGGTGAAGCCTTCTTTGTTAAGGGTGCTGGATGTGAGTTTGGTAATATTGAGGCATTGGCTCAACACGGTGCAAACTCCTTTCGAACCTGGAGAACTGATAACGATAGACAAACTGGTCAGGAGGTTCTTGACAAGGCTCAGGAGAATGGATTATTGGTTTGTATGGGCATAGAAATAGCTCGTGAAAGACATGGATTTGATTATAACGATGCTAAGGCGGTTCAGAAACAATTTGAATTTGCTAAGGCTGAGGTATTAAAATATAAAGATCATCCGGCTTTGTTGGCTTGGGGTATTGGCAATGAATTGAACCTCAGAGCGACTAATCCAAAAGTTTGGGATGCCGTAAATGATATTGCTGAAATGATTCACCAAGAAGATCCCAATCATCCGTCTACAACTATGTTGTCCGGCTTTAGCAAAGAATTAGGAACTCAAATTGCAGAAAGAGCTCCGGCAGTGGATTTTCTATCGGTTCAGTTTTATGCAGATATCGTTAACCTTCCAAAATATCTTGAAGAAGCCCGGTATGATAAACCATATTTGATAACCGAATGGGGAGCTACAGGTCATTGGGAATCTCCTACTACTACTTGGGGAAGACCCATCGAGCAAAATAGCAAAGACAAGGCAGATTCGTATAAAATGCGATATGAAACAGTAATCGCTGCAGATTCTCAATACTGTCTGGGTAGCTATGTTTTTTTATGGGGACAAAAGCAAGAACGAACACCCACATGGTATGGAATGTTTCTTGAAAATGGTGATGAAACTGCTTCTGTTGATGCTATGCACTATGTGTGGAATGGTGAATGGCCAGAAAATCAGACCCCCACTCTAAAATCTTTCACTATGAATGGACTTGTCGCAGGTGATAATGTTACGATAACATCCATGGCCAGGTGTAAGGCAGAAGCTAATGTGAGTGATCCTGATCAGGATGAGATGACCTTTCATTGGGAAATAATCCCTGAGGTTCCTGAGGGAGAACAGAGTGATGGAGGTGATTTAGAAGCTCGTCAGAGAACTGTTAAAACGGTTTTTGAAAACCAAGGTACTCAAGGGGTAAGTTTTGTTGGTCCTGAGAATCCGGGAGAATACAGATTATTTGTATATGTATCTGACGGACAGGGGCATTCAGCAACAGCTAATATTCCGTTTTTAGTAAAGTAGATGAATGAAAGAGGTTTGGAGATATAACGGTGCAAAAGATGGAAGTTTTTCTGCCAGGAATGCGGATGAAACTAGCAGACTTTACTTCCCACTAATGAATGAGGCTGGGATGAAATGTTCTGTGACTCCTGAATTGAAGGGAGATATCAGCACCAGCTTTGACAAATATTTAATGCCTCCTGTTGTTACTGAGGATTTGCATCGAACGAACAACAGCCGATATGTATGGTTGCTCTTTGATGATCATCAGGCATGGGCCTTGAATGGGCTTAGTTCTGAGCAGCAAGCTCAGAAATGGACTAAGAATAAAGAGGCATCTGAAATTATTGCTCAACCCGGATCTTTTTCACTAAAAAGATCGCACGCTAAGATCCCATTAAGTGCAGAGATCCAGTTGATTGTTCCACACGGTTCAGACAAAGTTGAGTTATGGAAGGTCTCTATTCAAAATAACGGAGATGAGAATATTTCCTGTACACCCTTTCTTGCCCTGCCCTTATTTGGCAGACATGCTGATAACCTGAGAGATCACAGGCAAGTAACCTCTATGTTTCAGGTCATTAAGAAGACGGAGCATGGTGTTAGTCTTAAGCCGAGTATCGTTCATAATGAAAGCGGACATCGGGTCAATGAAACGAGCTACTTTGCTCATGGTTTTGGTGCTGAGGGGGAAAAGCCTGACCGAATCTGGACGAGGATGCAAGATTTCATTGGTGAAGGTGGAAGTCTTAGTAATCCACGGGCAGTATATCAAAATTTGCCTGAGCCAGAACTTAAAGAATCTCAAAGAAACGGAGTTGATTCTCTTGCTGCTATGAGTTTTCCTCAGGTTGTATTGGAACCAGGAAAGAAAGCTGAGTACATCATGGTGATCGGAATCACTGATCAGGATGACGAACATGAGATTGTTTCTCACTATAATTCGGTAAGCCAATTTAATAAGGCCCTGGAGAGTACACTTGAGTATTGGAATGAGCTCACCGGACAGGTTGAGTTCGATACAGGAAATGCTGATTTCAATGAATGGACAAAATGGTTGGCTTTTCAATTGAAATGTCGTCAGATTTATGGCAATAGTTTCCTTCCGGATTTTGGATATGGACGAGGTGGAAGAGGATGGAGAGATCTATGGCAAGATCTTCTTTCTATCTTTCTTGTAGACCCTGATAGTGCTAAAAATGAAATTGTAAATAATCTTAAAGGAATTCGTATTGATGGGTCAAATGCAACCATCATCGGAGCTCAACCAGGAGAATTCAAGGCAGACCGGAATAATATTCCCCGTACATGGTGCGATCATGGAGCCTGGCCTTTATTTGCATTGAATTTTTACATTCAGCAAACCGGCGACTTTGAGGTATTGTTTAAGGAAATTGAATACTGGAAAGATCCTTTTGTTTTCAGAAGCCGGGAAAGAGATGAACAATGGATTCCTGATGAAGGAAATTGGCTTTTAACCAAGAGTGGTGATATATTTAAAGGAACTGTTTTTGAGCATGTATTGATTCAGCAATTATCGGCTTTCTATAACGTCGGGGAGCACAATATTCTTCTTCTAGAAGGGGCTGATTGGAATGATACCCTTGATATGGCCCGAAACCGTGGAGAATCTTCATGCTTTCAAAGCTTTTATACCGGAAACCTGGGGATACTTGTGCAATTACTGAAGGAGCTTAAAGCAGGTGGGATTCAATCTGTTGAGGTACTGGAGGAAATGGCTATTCTATTAGACCGAACGATAGACCAGCAAGCTGTTAATTATGATATTGTCTCTGAAAAGAGGGTGCTGATCAACCGCTATTTTCAAAAAACCAGAAGTCGGATATCAGGGAACCGAAAAGAGATCGAAATAGACCATCTGATCTATGATCTTAAATCAAAACAGCAACATGCCCAAAAGAAAATTAGTTCCGGAGAATGGATTTCTACGGATAAAAGGGATGGATACTTCAACGGACATTATGATGACCGGGGAGAGGCTATGCATGGTAAATTCCCTGAGGGATACAGAATGGATTTAACCTCTCAGGTAATGCCTGTTATGTTTGATGTAGCTACTGATGCTCAGGTAAAAGAGTTATATAATTCAGCCACAAAATATCTAGGCGATCCTGATAGTCCGGGTTTAAGACTATGTACTCCATATCCTGATATCGACATGAATATTGGACGAATTACAGGTTTTGTTTATGGCCATAAAGAGCATGGAAGCAAGTGGATGCAACAGAATATAATGTTCATGTATAGCTTATTTCACCGCAATCATCTTGAGGCAGGGTACGAAATGTTCCATGATATTTTTGAATTAACGAATACTTCAGGGATCTCAAAAACATTTCCTGGTGTACCATCCTTCTATGAGCCCGATGATCGTGGATCATATATGTATCTAACCGGATCGTCTACATGGATTTTCCTTAGTCTGGTTACTCAAATATTTGGGGTCAGAGGTCAGGGCGGAAAATTGCTGGTTAACCCAAAATTATCGAAGTGGTTTTTCAATGACGAAAATGAAGCGAAGATTACTCTAAACTTCAGAAATCAAAGAATTCTGTTAGCATTCAATAATCCCGAGGGTTTATCTGAGAGTGAATACAACATTAAATCTGTATCAATTGAAGGCAGGGACATATTTAATGGTTCTGAGCCATTAGTTGTAATAGATTCAGAGGAGTTTGTGTCTGCGGGGAGAGACATAATTTATGTGCAAATAAATTTAGGTTGAAATAAATTTGATCCTCATTCCTGCTTCATCAGTTTACCTTGATGGAGCAGGTTTCCTTTTTTTGTAATCAACCTGAAATAGTAAAATCCAGAAGTTTGTCCAGTGAGGGAAACTTGATAGGGATAAGACTGAATGGTGTTGTCAATAATTTTTTGTCCTGTTGCCGAATATACCTGCAGTAACATTTGTTCAGGTGGCTGAACAGGTGCATTAATTGTGAAAACGTCTGTGAAGGGATTGGGATAAACTTCAAGCTCCAGGTCAGTGATGTAACTTTCTTCGATACCTGTGTTTATCTGACTTCCGGGCATATAGGCATCAAGCCACTTAACTCTGTAGGAGATCCATCTGATTAATTCATCTACTTCTTCTGAATAGGTATTTTTCACTGTATAATTTGGCCAAACCCAACGACCCAGAATGGGCCACTTTTCGAAGTTTCTGGGAATTGCATCGCCCAGATATGTTACTTGGTCATTGATGAAATTTATTAGAGTGTCAGTTTGCAGAGGGCCTTCTCGCAGTTCAACCCATCTGGTTTTCAGTAAATTCTTAAAATGACGATCTTCCATCAACCTCTCCCACCAAAAAGGGATTGACCAATAGCCATTTGGGCAGGTTGTATTTAATTTATAGGCCCAACCAACATGATTGTATGCCAGACAATAATCGGCATTTCCAAAGCCTAAATTATAATCCCAAACCGGTCCCATTTTTATCCTGCCATCATTACTGTCTTTATCTTTATACAGGAAAGTGCTAAGACGATAACCATCAACATTACGGCTCAATTCATTCAAGATGAAATAGTCAACGAAGGTATCAACATCTATATAGGCCTGATAGCCCAAATCCGGATCTGAAAAATTTTCACCCATCAGACTTGCTTCAAATGATTCTATATGGTCTTGGATATAAGCACTTTGAACAGGTAATATGTTTTCAGGTTTTGGATAATGATATTGGAAAAATATTTCCTGATGACTTGTTGGAGTAGGGCTGTAAGGAGAATCCCAGCCTGTGAAATCATTCCTTTCTCCCTTATCAATTTTTATGATGTATCCACCTGTCAAATCATTTCCAGCGGTATCTTTCTCAACTAATTTGGCGATATCCACCCTGTTTTTATCTCTCTTAATTTTCTCGCCAAAAAGGTAAACACCCTGATAGGCATTGTTGATGACTAATTCACAAAAGATCAAATGTGGAGCCCAATCCATCATTTTTCTTGCTGCATCATATACAATAGCATTTCTAAGCATGGTTTTGTCGCCATAGGGAGCATAAAGAATCCAATCATTCTCTTTTGGTAAACCAAGTAAGGGGATGTTCAGGTTTTCTCCAAGGCTATCGCGTGTTTCGATACCATAAGACTTTTTTGGATAGAAATATTGGCTTGATTCACCACGCATTTCAATACCAATTTGTAGTTCGTATTTATTGAAACTGGTGGTCAGCGTATTTATATGACTTGAGTCATTTGCAATAATTGCCATTGATGCTGTTATCTTGGGTTCATCAGGAATCTCCTGATTGTGGGTTCGAATACTTATTATTGGCAAATTGGATTCCAATAATATGTACTCCATTCCATTCTCCTGAGCAATTATCGTAATTCCCCACAGTAACAATATGATAGTTGCTCCCCAGTTTTTCATTGGGGCGAAAGTAGGTATACAACGCCTCTCATGCAATACTGAGAAAGTAGTGATGTAGTTTTAAGATATGACAGATTTGATCATTCTGGAAATAGAATTCTTAACCCCTGGTGATAGTGTCTCTAAGTATTGATCTTGTGATAACCAATTCAATCGCCTCCACAAAATACTCAGGATGAGCACCAAGAAAGGATATCATACCATCCTTATAAGAGTTAGTTAATATGAGTTCTAATGGTGTGGCCATAGTCTAAATTAATAATTTTTTATTTTTGTTCAAATGATACCAGAAGAGATGCTGAGATAGTTAACAAATTCGGAAAATATCAATAGTCAATAATGAGAAAAAGATCATCACTTTACCTAATAACAATAAGTTTTGTGGCCTCCCTCGGAGGTTTCCTTTTTGGTTACGATACGGCCATAATTTCAGGTTGTAATTCTTTTCTGGAGACTCATTTTCAACTTTCAGCCGGCATGTTGGGTTGGGTTGTTTCATCAGCTTTGTTGGGAACAATTGCTGGTTGTGTAGTATCTGGAACAATTACAGATCGCTTTGGTCGAAAAAAGGCCTTAATTGTGGCGGCCTCAGCTCTTACAATCTCGGCTATTGGATCTATGCTTACACCTCAGTTTTTGTCTGAAACCGGACAAGCAGTATGGCTTACAACTGATGCCAATACGGCTTTTAATTTTTTGATTATTTTCCGTGTGATCGGTGGGATTGGAGTTGGCATTACTTCTGTGGTGGCACCTGTTTATATTTCTGAACTAACTCTTCCTGAGAACAGAGGAAGATTCGTTTCCATATATCAACTATCAATTACATTGGGAATTTTACTCGCCTTCCTGATCGATTGGATTGTATTGAATCAGGCCGGTGATGCCGCAGGAATTATTTCAAAAGAATCATCAGGTTTCTTCAATTGGATTTTTGTTGAAGAGTTGTGGCGTGGTATGTTTGGAACCGAAATTCCTATTGCACTACTGTTTCTTCTTTTACTCATTTATACTCCTGAAAGTCCGAGGTGGCTGGTGACAAAAGGCCGAAAAAAGGAGGCCATGAAAACCATGATAAGAACGAGTGGGAAGGAGCAAGCAGACAGACAGATGGCTGAAATATTGGAAATGAGTCAGGTAGAAAAGAGTGGATTTAAGGAATTGCTCAAACCTTTTCTTCGTTTGCCACTGATAATCGGAGTTTTGCTGCCTATGTTTTCTCATCTGAGCGGAATTGCAGCCATCATGTATTTCGCACCTAATATTTTGAATGAATCTCTGAACAGCGTAGAAAGTTCATTTTTGGGAGCCGTGTTGGTTGGAATCGTCAACACCCTATTCACCTTTATAGCTATTTTTTACATTGAAAAGTACGGCCGAAGAAAGCTTCTGTTGATTGGGGTTGTCGGGGCTTTTCTATCCTTATCAGCAGTTGGGATTTTATTTGCACTGGGTTCTACTCTGGTAATAATCCCATTACTCTTTTACGTGGCCAGTTTTGCATTTTCATACGGGCCTATCACCTGGGTTATTATCAGCGAGATTTTTCCAACCCGGATAAGAGGACTGGCAGTTTCAATAGGTAGTTTTTCACTCATGCTAACCGGATTCTTCATAACACTAACCAATCCTGTATTAATAGAATCCGTTAAGCCGTCGGGCACTTTTTTCCTGTATGCAGTATTGACCATGCCGGCCATCTGGTTTATCTGGAAATTTGTACCTGAAACCAAAGGCAAAACCCTGGAGGAAATTGAGAAGTATTGGAAAAGCAGGACTTGATGGCTTGATTTGGAACGCGATAAGTTCCATAGGTAGCCGAATTTTTGAAACCTCGAGCTTTTCTGTTTGTTTGAGTGTGGGTTATCAGACTACCTGACCACCCGCATCCCAGAACCCATGATTCCGTCATTTCACTCATTATTTTGGTCCTTTCACCTAGTTTTTTCAAATCACTTGCCAACATTGTTATATCATTGTATAATAAAATTGATTAAACTGAGTCAGCATCTGATTATGTTTTACTGACAACAGTAGGCTTAAACAGGGAGCTAATCAAAATATTGTAATGATGAAAACATTTGTGATGATGACCGCCTTATGGATTTGTGGCTTGGGTATTGGCACTATTGCCCAAACCATAGAAGGTGGAACCGTGAAGTACATACGTATTGTTGATCTTGGAATTAAGGCCGAGGGTGAATGGGCTGAATTTAAGAAGTCTTTGCCGAAAACCCGTACAACAAATTTCATCTTGTATTTTTCCACTTCTGAATCCAATTTTGTTGATAATGCTAAGGAAAATGAAGCTCCCAGCAACATGATGAAAAAGGCTATGTATTTTGCGGGAGTTACCGGGAAACCACAGGTTAAGTTTGCCAAACTTTATCGTGATAAGAATAAAAATTCAGAGATCAAGCAAACCGAATTTATGACCCGTTTATTTTTGGAGGAGGGCAAAACGCCTAAATTGAAGTGGAAAATGGGTGCGGCGAGTAAAGAAATTCTCGGTTATACCTGCATGCAGGCTGAGATTGAACTGCATGGCAAGAAAATATTGGCATGGTTCACTCCTGACATCCCAATATCCGTAGGACCTGATAAATATTATGGGCTACCCGGACTCATTCTGGAGGCCAATGTGAATCAGGGACAACAGGTTTGGCTGGCCGTATCTATTGAGAAAACTGTTCCGTCAAAAGAACTGCTTTCAAAGCCGAAAGAGGGTAAGAAAATTACGCCTGATCAGTACAAAAAAATTCAGGAAGTGAAGATAGCCGAATGGGAGAAGCAGATGAAGATGAAGAAAAATGAAAAAGCTGATTATTCGAGGAAATGAAGAAGCTGATATTAAAATGTGGCCTGGTAGCCTGGTGCTTAGTGGCCTGTTCAGCCGGCAGCCTTGGCCAGAATAAGATTACTGGTTTGGTAGTTGATGAGGAACAGAAGCCACTTCCTTCAGCAACAGTAGTATTATTGAACCCCGCAGATTCAACGATGGAATATTTCGGCGTAACTAATGAGGAAGGGGAATATTATATCCGAAACATCAATGATGGAACTTATCTAATGCAGTACGCTTTTGTTGGGATGCAATCTCTGTTTATTGACGTAGAGATTCATTCTGGCAAAAGCGAAGATCTGGGAACTACGATGATGAAGGCAAAACCACTTGATGTTGAAGAGGTTTCAGTTGTAGGGGAATATATACCGATGGTCTTTAAAAATGATACCGTGGAGTTTAACGCAAAAGCTTTCAATACCAAACCCGATGCTGTTGTTGAAGATCTGTTAAAGAAATTACCCGGCCTCGAAGTTGACCATTCAGGTAACCTAAGAGCTATGGGTGAAGATGTAGTGAAGGTCTTGGTTGATGGCAAGGAATTTTTCGGTAATGATGCAACTATTGCTACAAAAAACCTGCCTGCTGATGCTATTGATAAGGTGCAAATCTATGATCGTAGATCAGATGTGTCTCAATTCACCGGAATTGATGATGGTGTACGCGACCGTACAATCGACTTGAAATTGAAAGAGGACAGAAAGAAGGGGGTTTTCGGAGATATTCTTGCCGGACTTGGAAGCACTGAGCATTATCTTGCCAGTGGACGAGCTTTTCGATTCAATCAGGTATCTCAAATTGCTATACTCGGTAACTTCAACAACATTAATCGCTTCGGTGTAAAAGGGAATGATTTCGGTCAGGCCGCTGATGGATTTAATACTGCTGGTTCTGCAGGAATAAACCTGTCATATAATCCTAGTGACTGGAACAGGTACTATATGAGTTATATGGCTAATGGCACAAAATCCATTCTGGAACAAGAAACAGAGACCCAAAACTTCTTACAGGATCTTGACTACTTTGAGACGAACACGCTGAATCAGGTTACCAGAGATACTTCTCATAATATGCATTTTGGTGTAAGGGCCAGGATCCTGGCCTGGCAAAATATTGTTGCTAATGGCAATGTGAATATCGCAGAAAGGAATGTGGTGAGGCAAACACTAATGAACCGACTGATGAATGATAGTCCCGTGAATCAGTTAATGAATGGCACCAATGAGGAGTCAAACTCTCTGAGTTCTAATGCAAACGCAACCTATATAATAAAATTGGATGAGGATAGAACTCAGATTACCACCAAGTTAGCTCTTAATGGGAGTACAAGCTTCAGTACTTCTAACTGGAGCAACTCTACAACATTCTACAGCCCGGAAAGAAATATTCTGGAAAATCAATTTCAGGAAAATCATAACGAAAACCTAAACGCTACAGCAACTCCTGCCCTGGTGCAGAAACTCAATCGTTTCTGGTATTTTAACACACATGTGGCGATGGGATTAAATACCCATTCACTCGACAGAAAACAGGGAATTCCGGGATTGACTAATATGATCACCGATTCTTTAAGTCCCAGGTTTAACAGAGATTATCGCTTTGTTCGCCCGGGTATATCCTTTCAAAGAAACACTGAAAAGAATCAGTTGAACATGACTCTGGGGGCTGAATGGTCGAGTTTAAAACAGGTCTTATGGGATAATGAGATCAAGGGAGTAAACTTCTTTTATCTCAAGCCCATGATCCGGTACAGCTCACAGTACAAATCAGGCAGGAGATTCGGGGCTAACTACTCAACAAATTTGAATTTACCGAATATCGGACAATTGATGCCGCTTGTAAGTATATTAAATCCGCTGAGTCTCTACCAGGGAAACAGTCAGCTCGAGCCTGAGTTCAGGCATACTTTAGGAATCGAGTGGCGGGTTTTTGATCAATTCTCTTTCACTTCTTTCTTTACTCGCTTATCAGTCCATTATACTGATAATAAGATTGGGATGTCAAGAACGATAAGTGATGATTTGCAGCAGTATGTGACTCCTGTCAATGTACCCTGGAATTACGGAGGAAATGGAAGTTTCAATTTCTCAACACCAATCAGACCTTTGGATGTGGAGATCGCGCTGAAGTTGAATGAGAGTTTTAACAGAGGGATCAATATTATCAATCATCAGGATAATATCGGATCTCACCTGACACATACCTTGAAGTTCGACGTTAATAATCGAAATAAGAATATCTGGGACGCTGAAGTTGGAGCTTCTGTTTCAATAACCGACTCCCGGTACTCCATTCAGGAAGACCAGAATAACCGGTATTATAACTTCAGCTATTTCGGAACTGTAAGATGGACTCCATCTGAGAAGTTTAACATTCAGATCGTTGCCGACATAGCTAATTACAACTCACAAAGTTTCAATGAAACCATAAGTATCCCATTGATCGGGGCTGAAATGAATTTCTACTTTCTGAGTGGAAACAGGGCCGTATTGACTCTTGAAGCCTCTGACATTCTCAATAAAAATACCGGTTTGACGCGGATCAGCGACATTAACTATCTGATGCAACGGACGAGCAATATGTTGGGCAGGTATTTTATGGCGAGTGTTAAGTACCGCTTGAACAAGGTGGGGAAGTAGGGGAAGAGCTGAAAAACATCATTCACTAATCCTATTTCTTTTTCATCTTTTATGTGAGTTAAGGTGATTCTGGATTTTTTGCTGAAGGGGCGACAAAACCACTGGCAGATAGCAAATGTATAAGTTGAAAGTCGCACCTGATAATTTTCAAGCCGAATCACCCCCGATTTTGTCCATCTCACCATCTTTTAGGATGAATTATTGGCCGAATTGAACTATTTTTAACGTGGTAATCAGTATAATGCAAAGTTTAATATTATGAAGAAGTTATTTTTCGTCCTCCTTGTTGTCCCGTTTTTTCTTTCTTCCTGTCAAAAAGAAAATTTTGATACAGAGCCTTTTCTCGAAGATCTGGATTTGAAATTTGAAACTGATGATCCTGCCAGTAAGGCCTGTTTTGAGGTGAACTTTCCTTTGACCATCATCCTTCCAAATGGTACTGAAGTAGAAGGTGATTCGAGAGAAGATCTGGCTAAAGCGATCAAGAGGTATTATCGTCAGAATGATCGGAAAAAAGGTGATAAAATCACATTTAAATATCCGATATCGGTACAATTTGATGGAGAAACTATCAGAATAGCAGATGCAAGACAATTTGAAAGAATAAAGATGGCCTGTTGGGGCGACAAGGATGATGATGGAAAGGAAAAAGTATCCTGTATGGAGCTGGTATATCCGATTACCTACATCATGCCGGATCGTACTTCGCTTACTGTGGAAGATAAAAAGTCTGAAGCTAAAGCTATGAAGGAATGGTTTGAGGAACATCCCGATTACCAGCGACAAAGACCTAAATTACAGTATCCGGTTGATGTACTGTTTAAAGGTCGTCCAATGACCATCGAAGAAGAAGCTGGAATGGGCCGGTTAAGAAAAGCGTGCAAGGGTGAAGTAAATAAAGATCAAAAACTATGTTTTGAATTAGTTTACCCACTCACATATACCATGCCTGATCGTTCAAACCTTGAGGTTGCAAGCAAGGTTGAAGCAGACCGGTTGTTTTCAAGATGGTATGAAGCCAATCCACGCCTGAGGAATCAGAAGCCCGAATTGCAATTCCCAATTGAGATTAAGTACGCACCATCCGATCGTGGCGGTGAGGAGAAAATTGTTGAAATAATAGATCAGGAGGCCTTTGATAAGGCGGTGGCCGATTGTAAAAAGTAATAATTAAGCACATAAAGAAATGAAAAAGCACCTAGCTTTATTAATCTTCCTTGTCTTTGCTTTGCAAGGGATAACACAAGCTCAGGAAAGAACCCGGGAAGTTGCTGTAGAAGAGCAAAAAACAGAAGTCTCAATGGAAGAAAAAAAGGCAAGATACATGGCCGTTGAGAAAAAGTTAAAGCACGCGGTAGAGGCTGGCGACATTACTAAGGAACAAGCAGAAGCAAGGTTGATTGAGCTGAGAAAAAGAATGTTTAGAAAGAGTAAAACTGAGGATCGTATACAATGGGCTGAACCCTATATGAAAGGAGCTGAGGCTGCTTTGATTGCAGCTGTGAAAGCAGGTGATCTTGACCGGGCTAAAATTGAACCCATCCTGATCAAAATGCGGAAAAGAGTTGCCAAACGATTAGGAGAAGAAGGGGCTAAGGAAGGAAAAAGGAGATAGAAATAATTAAGTGCAAGGAAAGGGGATGAAATGTCCCCTTTTTTATGCTTACCATGTCAAGGAAACAGGGTCTGTTCATATTAGTAGTAGTGGCGGTATTAACCGTATTGTTGTTCAATATGCGAACGATAATTGGGATGATTGAAGCCATGAACTTTACTGGCCTTGACGATCGGGAAATTGAGGGGCGATTATACCGGGCTCGTATTGCCAGTAAGGATGCTATCTTCCAGCTGGTGTTATTTCTAGCACTATCATTTTTTAACTTCTGGCTAAAGGATTTGCTCACTCCAAAGTCAGTTAAACGGCAATACAGAACTCTAGTCGGGATCCTGGGTAATATCTTTCTTTTGCTAATCCTGATACGAATCGACCTGGTCTATGAAGCAAAGGTCGATCCCAGTATGACTTATGTCTCATTATCTGATGCATTTTTGTACTCGCTTAAGCATATTGCTTTCATTGCCATCGCTATCCTGGTTTCTTATTTCTTGTTGCAGCTTCAACGTGTAAAAGACGCGGAAGACAGACTTGCTAGAAGTAATGAAGAAAAAACCAAAGCTGAGCTAGCAGCACTGCGAAGTCAAATAAATCCGCATTTCTTTTTCAACACGCTCAGTTCGTTGAGTTCCGTTGTAAGACATGCATCAAAGAACGATAGCCTTGATTTCATCCAGGAGTTGTCAAACACCTACCGATATACGCTTACCAGCCGTAAGACAAATCTCGTCACTCTAAGTGAAGAACTTGCCTTTGCAAAATCATACGCCTTTCTAATTAAAAAGCGATTTGAAGATTCAGTAAAGTTTGAATACGATATCCCGGGTGCATACACTAAATGGAAGGTGCCACCTATGGCTATTCAAACATTGATTGAGAACGGAGTCCAGCATAATATTATTACAAAGGATCATCCATTACTCTTTACTCTAAAGATTGAAAATGATTTCTTATGCGTGATCAATACTATTAACAAAAAGGAGGATTCAGAAGGATTGGGCTCGGGATTAAGTAATCTCAGTAATCGTTTTGAGTTAATCGCTGGGAAACAAATTGTAATCAATCAGTCAGATAATGAATTTATTGTTAGATTGCCTCTGATATGAGAGTCTTAATCGTAGAAGATGAAAGTGGCGTAGCCAAAAACCTGGTGGATCTCATTCATGAACTCGATCCAACAATCGAAGTTCTAGCCATATTACAATCCATTCAGGAAACGCTGGAGTGGATGAACAACCATGCTAAACCGGATCTCGGATTCTTCGATATCCGATTGGCAGATGGGGATTCTTTTCAGATTTTTGACCGAACCACAGTCAGATTTCCTGTCATTTTTACTACTGCATATGATGAGTATGCACTCAGAGCTTTTAAGGTAAACAGTATCGATTACTTACTGAAACCTGTTGACAAAGAGTCTCTTGAGAGCGCAATAGCCAAGTATCGCTCGTTTTACCAAAGCCAGCTTGCCATTGATAATGATCTTGTTTTAAAGGCCATCCAGGATCTTAAATCAGGGAAATCAAAAAAATATAAACAGAATTTTCTGACCCACGCCAAAGACCGGATCATTCCAATCCGTATTGAAGAAATTGCTTATTTCTTTGTGCATAATGAAATGGCATTTTGCTACACTCACGAAAAGAAAAGGTTCATAATGGACCAAAGTCTTGATAAAATCGAGGATCAAGTCGATCCGCATAGTTTTTTCAGGGCTAATCGTCAATATATTATCTCACGACGATCTGTGGTAGCTGCTGTTCAGTATTTTCAACGCAAATTGAAATTGGAACTAAATCCTAAACCCGAAGAGGATGTTCTGGTCAGTAAAACAAAAGCAAGTGCGTTTAAGCGGTGGCTGGAAACCTAAGTTATTTTGTTATGAACATGAAATCACATACAGTAGCAGCATTGTCAATCCTCTTTTTATTTGTCGCATGCAATTCAAATCAGTAATCTCCTGATACTGGTAACTCCCATAATATCTCTGCTGAGATTACTCTGAGAAATAATGTTTTAATGGATAAAATCAAGGGCGGATGGGCTGGACAGGTTATAGGCTGCACTTATGGTGGTCCCACAGAGCTTCAGTTTAACTAACTTTGTCGTTTGTTGCTGATGTGAGAAAATAATAATCTTCGTACGTTCTGAGATGTATCCAAAAGAAATAATATTTGATACATTTGGAAACATTTCAATTATCTACTTAAGAATAAAACATTCAGTATGCGTTCAGTTTTTTTGTTTCTATTTGCTTTCATTCAATTCGGTTCTGCCACTCAGGCTCAAAAGGAATATATTAATCTCTTCGATGGCAAAAGTCTTTCGGGCTGGGAGTATTTCCTCGTTGATCCTGATCTTGAAATGGAGAATGTTTGGAGCGTAGAAGATGGTCTTCTTATTTGTAAAGGAGAACCAATGGGCTACCTGGCTACCAAAAAGGAATTCACCAACTTCAAATTGGTGGTAGAGTGGCGCTGGGCTCCCGGAAAAGAACCAGGAAATTCAGGAGTACTCATGCGCGTCACCGGTAATCCACAAGCCTTGCCTAAATGTGCCGAAGCACAGTTAAAACATGGTAGTGCTGGCGATATTTATGGATTCCATGGTTTTCCGGTAAGCGGCCACCCTGATCGCTATATTGAAAATGAGAAAGAACTAACTGGTAAACTCACAGGAGTAACAAAAATCAAAGACAATGAAAATGCTCCTGGAGAATGGAACAAATATGAGATCTTTCTTTTGAAAGAAAACCTTACTCTTTATGTTAATGGCGAAAAAGTGAATGAAGCTGATGGCCTGGATGTTGTTCCGGGTAAAATCGCATTCCAATCAGAAGGAGGCGAAATTCACTTTCGCACCATACAATTGATTCCCCAGGAATCAGCTGCAGCCGAAGACTCTCTTCGCAAAGACGCCCTGAATGTTTACATGGATGCCTCAGCTCACATCCGAAGGGAAATCCCATTTATCAATTATGTTCGTGATATCAAAGATGCGCAGCTGGTAATTCTCACAGCACATCAGCGTACTGGAGCCGGAGGGAGGCAAACAACCTTTTTTCTGGAGGGACAGCTAGACCTGGAGGGCATCAATGATACAATTACTTATAGTTCTTCTCCTGATGACACACAAGATAAGCGCAGGGAAGGAGAGATTCGCACTTTGAAAATGGGATTGATGAGATATATTCTGGAAACGCCTCTGGCTCAGCATATTGATATTCGATTTACGGAACCGATTGCAGAAGTAGTTTCGTCTGACAAATGGAACAGTTGGGTGTTTAGTACTAATCTTGGCGGTTCAACCAGAGGAGAATCACAATATGAATCATTGGAAACATATAGTGGAATATCTGCAAACCGGGTAACCAATGAATGGAGATTAAGTTCAAATGCCAACTATAAACTGGACCTGTCAAAATATCATATTGGAGACGAGGTTATTACAAGCAACAAGCGAAAAGGAGGCATTCAAGTGACTCTGGTTAAAAGCTTGGGGAAACATACTTCCGCAGGATTATTTACAAACCTTTCCACATCATCATATAACAACACAAAGCTGGAATCCTCATTTTTCCCGGCTTTTGAATACAATGTCTTTCCGTATTCAGAATCAACCAGAAGACAGCTACGCCTGATATATGGCATTGGTTCTATATATCGCGATTATCACGAAACAACTATCTATGATAAGAATGAGGAATTATTATTTAGTCATCAAATCTGGGCTAACTATCGTTTGATCAAAAAATGGGGGTCTATAAACATTAATTCAAACTGGAACAATTATTTTCATGATTGGTCAAAATATAGCTTCACCGCTGGCATTGGCCTGAATTTCAGAGTAGTTAAAGGTCTTAATTTTCACTTCGGAGGGAATGCTTCCATTATACACGACCAGCTCTCTCTTGTTAAGGGAGGGGCTACCGAGCAGGAGATATTGTTACATATAAAACAGCTTGAAACAAACTACTCTTACCGTACCTGGTTTGGAGTATCCTATACCTTCGGATCTATTTATAATAATGTAGTCAACCCACGCTTCGGGATCGGAGATGACTTTGACTAGGCATATCATAATCCTAAACCTATGAAAATATCTATCTATCCAACTCTGCTATTGACCTTGCTTTTTCAAGCCTGCGCTTTTAATGGCAATGTGTATCATGTATCACCAAATGGTAGTGATGCTAATGAAGGTACTGAACAAGCACCCTTAAAAAGCATATCAGCCGCATCGCAATTGGCTCAACCAGGCGATGTAATTACCGTTCATGAAGGCACCTATCGTGAACAAATAAACCCACCACGAGGAGGAGATTCTGATCAGAACAGGATTACCTATCAGGCAGCTGAGGGAGAAAGCGTGACCATAAAAGGTTCTGAACTGGTGAAAGACTGGGAGTTAATTAAGAACGATACCTGGAAAGCCACCTTGCCCAACAGTCTCTTTGGAGAATTCAACCCCTACCAGGATTTGATCAGTGGAGATTGGTTCAATCCCTTAGGGCGACCACATCACACAGGAGCAGTTTATCTAAATGGTCATTGGCTTACCGAGGCAGCTACATTTGACATTGTTCTCAATCCGGCAGATCAAACTCCCCTGTGGTTTGCACAGGTTGATTCAACTGATATTGGGTTTACCACAATCTGGGCACAGTTTAAAGGAGTTGATCCTAATCAAGAAAAAGTAGAAATCAATGTAAGGCAGTCTGTTTTTTATCCAAAGGATCCCGGAGCAAATTACCTGACAATCAGGGGCTTTACAATGGAACATGCTGCTACACCATGGTCGCCACCCACAGCTGAACAAATCGGTTTGATCGGTACTCATTGGAGTAAAGGCTGGATTATCGAGAACAATACAATTCGTTATTCCACCTGCGTGGGAATCACTCTTGGAAAACATGGGGATGAATGGGATAACACCTCAGCAAATTCTGCCGAAGGATATGTTAAAACCATTGAAAGGGGAACTGCTCAAGGCTGGACGAAGGAGAATATTGGTCATCATATTATCAGAAATAACAAGATCTCACACTGCGAACAGGCTGGAATTGTGGGTAGCTTAGGTCCCATTTTCTGTCAGGTTTATGAAAATGAAATTCATGATATTCATATTCGCCGGCTTTTCACAGGAGCAGAAATGGCAGGCATCAAATTTCACGGCGCCATTGATACTGAAATCAGGGGCAACCACATTTATCGTACCTGCCGGGGGATTTGGCTTGATTGGATGACTCAGGGAACACGCGTCACACAAAATCTTTTACATGACAACGGGCCCTATGAAGACCTTTTCCTTGAGGTTAATCACGGACCTGCAATGGTGGATAATAACCTCTTATTATCACACAAATCCATTTTAGTGAATTCGCAGGGAGAAGCCTTCGTTCATAATCTGATTGCAGGACAAATTCGTGTTCTATCAGGAGAAAGACGACTGACCCCCTATCTGAAGAATCACTCGACAGAAGTGGCGGGTCTGGCCCCCAATAAGAGTGGAGATGAACGTTTTTTCAATAATATCCTTGTTGGAGAGGCTGACCTGGGAGCCTATGATAAAACAATACTTCCATGCTGGATGGACGGAAATATATTCCTGAATGGTGCAAAACCAGGTCATATAGAACCCTACCCGACTCTCTTACCTGATTTCAATCCGGAGCTAAACATTATGGAAAAAGAGGATGGCTGGTATCTTGAAATCACTATTGATAATACATGGGGGGCCTTGGAATTACAGAAATTGATCACTACAGATATACTGGGAGTTACAGAGGTTGGCAGTCTTCCTTTTGTACGGTTTGACGATGAGCCCTACATTATTGACATCGATTATCTCGGCAAGAAAAGAAATCAAAAAAACCAATTTCCCGGACCATTTGTCCGGTCTGATGATGGCAAGCAAATGATCAGGGTTTGGTAGCACTCGCGAGTGATCAATAAGCTTTTTTCACTTTTATCACCAGCTAATTGTTGTAGACATATTCCTTTCCAGGTTCAATTTCTACTTCAACTACATCGGATTTGTATTTTATTTTTGCTGTACCTCCATTTTCGGAGCGGATTACTGCTTTTGTAAGTACACCTTCTTCCCACCAAATATCACATTCAAATCCAGTGCGGGCTTTCAGTCCTGTTATGTGACCATTCGGCCAGGCTTTTGGTAAGGCTGGCAAAAGCTGTATGATTCCACTATGAGATTGCAGGAGCATTTCAGCAATACCTGCAGTACCTCCGAAGTTCCCATCAATCTGGAAGGGAGGATGATTATCAAACAAATTATTTTTCGTCGATTTTGCAAGCAATAGCTGTAAATGATTCCATGCCTGCTCTCCATCATGCAAGCGGGAAAAGAAGCTGACAATCCAGGCTCGGCTCCATCCGGTATGGCCTCCGCCGCTCACCAGCCTTCGTTGGATAGTCTTTTTTGCAGCCTCAAACAGCTGAGGGCTTTCTTCAGTTATCTGGGCCAAAGGGTACAAGCCCAGCAAATGAGACATGTGCCGATGACCTATCTCAACCTCTTCATAATCGTGTATCCATTCTTGTATGGTTCCGTTTTCTCCTATTTGGACCGGTGGAACTTTCTTTCTGATTGCCTCCAGTTCCTTTGCAAACTCATGATCAACATCCAGTATTCCGGAAGCTTTAATAATAATATCAAACAATTCATTTATTATTTGAATATCAGTTGTTGCAGCATAGGTCAAAGATGATCTTTCCTGCTTTTCGGTACCGGGCACAAAGAAAGCATTCTCGGGTGAATGCGAGGGGTTGGTAACCATGTATCCTTCAGGTGATTCAACTAAGAATCCTTTCACAAATTCTGCAGATCCTTTTAGCAGTGGATATATACGGGTCAGGTATTCAGTGTCGCCGGTGAATTCATAATGGCGAAATACCGGAAATGTCATCCATGGACCATCAAGGGGGGTTATTCCCCATACCCCGTCAGCTACCCCGGTACGTCCGAAGGGATCGGTCAGGTGATGGAAAGTCCAACCATTTGTTCCATACATAATCCTGGCTGTAACGCTTGCCGGTACTATCAGTTTCTCCATAAAGCCGGTAAGAACCAAGCTGGTTTCAGAAAGATTGCATACCTCCGCAGGCCAGTAATTCATCTGCAGATTAATATTTGTATGAAAGTCGGCATTCCATGGGGCATTAAGGTGCTCATTCCATAAACCCTGAAGGTTTGCTGGCAATACCCCGGGGAGTCTGGATGAACCCATCAGTAAATATCTTCCGAATTGGAAGTAAGTGGTCACCAATCCTCTGTCAATGTCTCCTTCTTTTATCAGGCTTAGCCTTTCATTTGTGGGTAAATTATCAAAACTATCATCACCAAGATCGAATGAGACCCTGTCAAAGATTTCTGAGTGGTCGGCAATATGTTGCTTTTTAATTTGCGTGAAAGATTTGCCTTCAATATCTCCAAGGATAGTTTCACATTCATATATGGGGTCAATAGATTCAGAAAAGTTAAGCTTGTTAATGTCATAATTGGTAGCTGCGGTCAGATAGATTGTCAATTCATTTACTGACTTATAAGAGAGCCATGATGCGGTTTTGTCAACACTTCCTCCCTTACTCTCTACCATTGCCTGTGCAGCAAATTTCATATGAGCTCCTGCTGGCCCTCGCATTGCTTGTTCAGGATCGATAATTTGCCCTGACATCAGCATCTTGCCTTCCGCAAAATATTCAATACGGGCATCTTTCTCCCTTGCCATTTGCAGATCGATGTCAAATGCTTCATCAGCTGCGATTCTGATTACCAAAATATCATCTGGTGCAGAAGCAAAAACTTCCTGCACGATATGGTTTTCTCCCACATCATAACTTGTTCTTGCAAGCCCTGAATTAAGGGTCAGATTTCTTGTGTAATTCCGTACCTCGTCTTCCCAGTGATACTTCAGGAACATATCTCCGAAAGTCTGATGAGACCGGATTCCGGGAGGAGTACCCAGTAAATAATTGTTGGACATTTTATAGGCTTCACTATACCGACCTTCGAAAATCAACTTTTGAATTTCAGGCAAATGTTCCAGAGCCTGTGGATTGCTGTTGTCAATTTTACACCCGGCCCATAAGCTCTCCTCATTGAACTGAATCCTTTCATTGTTTGGATCACCAAAAACCATAGCACCCAACCTCCCATTTCCAACAGGCAATGCATCAGTCCACTCTGATGCTGGTTCATCATACCAAAGATGATATCTGGTACCCGGGTCATTATTCATTGAATTACATCCAAAAAAAAGAATCGCCAGGGTAAGAACTAATTGAGCTCTAAGAACTGTTTTCATATTTAATACTTTTTTGTTTTCCATTTTGGCAAGTTAACCTTAGCTCATTTTACTGACATGGTTCTGGTTTCAATATAATTTCCAACTTCAAGCGTGTAATAATATATTCCTGAGCTGAGGTGATCAGCATTCAAAGTAGCAGTGTGCTTTCCTGCTGATTTGCATCCTTCATCAAGAATAAAAATCTGTCGTCCCATGCTATCAGTAATCGTTATACTCACCTCTCCATTGAGTGAAATTTCATAAGGAAGATAAGTTGTTGAATCAAAGGGATTAGGATAATTCTTACCTAGCAAATTTTTATTGTGAACTGTTCCTGTTCCGGTCTTTAAACTATGATCAATTTTTACCTGATAGAAGAACTTCTGATTTCCCCTGAATGAAACAGGGGTGGAGATAATCACTAAATATATTTCCTCATCCTCTGGATTTGCTTTGTAAGAGTAAAACCCTTCTGTCAAATTTGACATATCCATATTATAGTAGGAGACCGAATTGCTTCTTCTTATCACAATCCGCCCTTTGAAGCTTGCTAAATCTCCATCTCTGCCATGAGAATCACCTTTCAGATGGAAAGAATAATCTGCTCTTTGCGAGTTTTCAATTTTATAGACATTATAAGCCCAGGCACGGGTGACAAAATCAATTTCAGGATAAACCCATTCTCCTTTAGTGCCTTCGTTTGTAAAGGTATCAACGATGGGATGAACATCATCCAGATTACCATAATCCTTCAGCTCTTTGTATGTTCTGGCCTCGGTTCCCGGGGGAAAAAATTCAAACCCACCAACATTATGAGCAGCAAAATCAGCAAATATTTCAGCGAAAGCATCCTCGCCAATCCATTTAAACAGGTACTCCTGTGGTAGTTCATCGGTTTCAGCAAAGAATCCTCCCACTATTATCTCAGGAGAAATATCCCGTACATCCGTCAGGTAATTGATCAGAGTATTCATTCCATACTGATGGCAATATCGCTGCCAGTTTCCCTGATCACCCGGTTCCTTGTTATTGAAGGTATACCACATGGGAACCTGAGGGTTATAGGTAACAGCAGAAGCGGTGATGAACCCTTCTTTTGAATCAGGATGCTTTAGAGCTGCATACCAATTAGCTGTAGCTTCAATATACCACTGACTGTCACCACTGTAGACAAATCCAGGAGAATTGGCATTGTATTGGAAAATATGGAAGCCTTCGTGTTGAAGACCCGGGTTATTGGCTCTGGCATAAGCAATTGGTATGGTCAGGTATGGATATCCATTTGTATCTGTCCCCTGCCCCATAGCCCATCCATCCGGGAAAAGGTCATGTCCGTTATGTATATACACATTGTAGTAATACCCATCCACCGGATTCGGAGGATTTCTCATGTTATAGGTATTCAAGCAATCGTTCTGAACATCCGCAAGGGTGTTTAGCAGGGCATCAGCCTCATCTGCGTAATCATAAGCCTTATCCCACCAGGCAACAAAAATTCCTTCAGTCTTATATCCACAGTTTTGAGTAGTTGAAAAGGTGGATTTCAAGGTCAAATTCTCCTGAGCCAAAAGATTAGAACTTAATATAAAGACAAAACAAATTTGGAATAATCGATTCATGAAAATAGTAATTCAAATATTTATCAGTCAAAGTACGATAAATTGACAACAATGAGACACAATAAATCCAATGATAACTGTGATACTATGGCCTCTTATTGATTTTTCGTACTTTCGCATCCACAATTGGCCCCATAGTTCAAGGGATAGAATGGAAGTTTCCGGAACTTCAGATGCAGGTTCGAGTCCTGCTGGGGCTACTAGGTTTGTGTGGGTGTGGTAAATATTTAACATTATGCGCCGAAATACCAAAATAGTCAATATCGGTAATACACCTTTGGGCGGTGCCCACCCTGTCAGGGTACAATCAATGACCAATCTTCCTACTTCTGATATCGAAGGCCAGATAAAACAAATCATAGAATGCCTTGAAGCCGGGGCTGAGTACATGAGGATTACTGTTCCAACTTTGAAGGATGTAGAGCATTTTAGGAAGATAAAGCAGGGACTCAGGGACTCGGGACTCGGGACTCCCTTAATTGCTGATGTTCATTTTTCGCCAAAAATCGCTATTGCTGTTGCAGAATTTGCTGATAAAGTAAGAATCAACCCCGGCAATTTTATCGAAAGACGAAAGACGAAAAACGAAAATTACATAGAAGCCCTCCACTCCGCACTAAAACCTCTCCTCTCTGCCTGCAAAACCCACAACACTGCTCTCAGGATAGGCACCAACCACGGCTCATTATCTGAACGCATCATGGAAAGATACGGTGATACTCCTGAGGGAATGGTGGTAGCAACCATGGAAGCCGTTGAGGTTTGCCTGATGGAGGATTTTCATAATATCGTTCTGTCTCTCAAGTCTTCTAATGTACGAGTGATGGTTGAGGCAACACGTCTTTTGATTAAGCGCCTGGATGAAAAGGGATGGAATTATCCTGTTCATCTGGGAGTTACTGAAGCCGGCAATGATGAAGAAGGCCGCATAAAATCTGCAGTGGGCATCGGTTCTTTGCTTGTTGATGGTATTGGCGACACCATCCGGGTTAGTCTGACAGAAGATCCTCAACAAGAAATCCCGGTAGCATACAACATCCTGCAAGCCTCACGCGCCCGAATTACAAAAACTGATTATATTGCTTGTCCGGGTTGCGGACGAACCCTGTTCAACCTACAGGAAACCCTGCATAGAGTGAAGGCTGCAACGGCCCATTTAACCGGATTAAAGATCGCCGTTATGGGTTGCATTGTGAATGGCCCGGGAGAAATGGCCGATGCCGATTACGGATATGTTGGAGCAGGCAATGGAAAAGTTCATCTTTATAAAGGAAAAGAACAGATTCTCAAGAATATTCCTGAAGAAAAAGCTATTGAGGAAATGCTGAAGTTGATAGGCAAATGAAAAGCCATTTGGGCACAACTCAATAAGCTACAAAATGACTCTTACTTTTTGATTAAAAAGGTGATTAATATCCGGAAATGCAGGTACCTGTGGTTCCTTATCACCGGCTAAAATATACTTTGGCCACCATGTTTCAATAACAAATGTATTAATATCTCCATTTTGATCGGCCGCCATTATTTCAATGTTGTTATACAGTTCAATTATTTTCCAAAATGGAGAATTTTCCGGCGCCATCAATTGAACCAGTTTTCGCTCGCTTGGCTGAAGTCTTTGCCATAGTGCAGCTTGTGAACAAACAATTTGCCTGAATTTTGCCTGAAGAGCTCTTTGTTTAGCAGGATCCTGTTCCATTTCAGCTTCGGTCATTAGTTGAATTAAAAAAGTAGCCTGGCTTGCAATTGTAAATCCAATACTTTCTTTCAGAAAAGTTTCGGTTTCGTTAATATGATCAGAAATATATTTATCCATGTTAGAATCCTTATCAGAAAGAGGAGCTCCGGCTTCTGCTCTGGCTTGAAATATTTCGCCAAATGGTTTTGCTTCTTTACGTTTTACCCATTCGTCTAATAGTTTTAATTGTGAAGGTGTTAGTCCCAGATAAGCTGATCCATATGAGCTTGTTAGTTCTTTGGCAACCTGAACAATATAAGCTTCCAGCCCTCCGGCTTCAGCAACTTTATCGGATGTTGCTTCATTAAGCAATCTTATTCCTTGAGATGTCTGAATTATTCGTCCCAGAAGAATTCTCATACTATATTTTGCCAGGTCTTTACTATAGGCGTACATATCGCTAATATTACTTTCACGGGCGTGAGAAATATGAATAAGGTGATCGAGTAGAATATCGAGCCCCATCCAACTATCAAACTGTACATTTTCATATACTTCGCTAAATCTGGACAAATCGCTTTTAAGTTGGTAATGATCGCCCTCCTTCACCAATTCACCGGTTTGCATTATTCCAACCATTTTTACCAGATAATTAAAAACAAACAAATTTCCTGGAAGAAGATAACGCTCCGGATCGACCATGTTTTGCCATAATAACTTAAGATTTTCAGTGCTTTCATCATAGATTTTTTGAACAAGTTCTGGGTTTTCTGAAAGGGCACGTGACAGAGCAGTTCCTTCAGCTAAAACAGAAGCAGGTATCCGGGCCCTGAAAACAGGTTTTGTATCGGCAAACATATGAATGTCGAGTGCTTCAGGAGGCATTTTGGCTTTATCAGTAAAAAAATTGTCGAAATCCTGTTTAAACTGATCGCGAATTTCTTTTGGCGTTGTTTCTTTCAGGAGTGCGGTAATATCCAGGTCGCTCCAAAGCCTCTTATATGCGGCCCATTCGGGATGTGCAGCAGACCCATAGATAGTATATCCAATAAAAAACCTGGAATATTTTTCTGAAAATTGTGCCAAAAACTGATGTCTGATTATATCTAATATTTCCCTTCGATAATTGTCACTAAGAATGCAAACTTCATCCTGAACATTGTCTTCAAATTGCTCACGTTGTGAATTAAAAGAAACGTCCTTGAAAAATTTTGATAGTAATTCGATTCTTTCGTCTAAGGTGTTTGCCTGCTCCAATTGTTGTTTTAAGTCGCTCAAAGCTGTTTCAATTCTTTCTTTTGATATAGCTTCTATCTGATTGTTAACTTCCGTTTCGGCTTCCTGAATTTCTTCTGCCTTGGGTTGTAAGCGGTTAAAATCCCAATCCATTAGGGTTTCCCGAGCAAGCATTAATTCAAATTCTGCTTTACTCTTTTCGGCTTTCATTAGTGCTTCAATGGTGATAAGGTCACGTGCCAGATCGGAACGGAGATTTGCCCTTTCTGTAAAAAGTTTGTGCATTACGGATAATCGTTGCCACTTGCTTTTATTGCTGTTCAGGCCTAATGCATCGTGCAAGGCAAGAGATTTGTTGGTCTGTTTTACTCCGCCATATGATTCTACCAGGGCTTCAGCAATAAAATCAGCATATTCTTTATCCATTCCGAAATAGCCCAGCATGTAACTTACTTCAGGGGAAGCTACTTCTTCCATTACTTCTTCAAGTGTTTGCAAGTATTTTGTCCTGACTTCCTTCCAGGTGCCCTGCGCAGTTGCCATGTTCCAGAAAGGATTTATTTGGCCGAAAGTAAAATCGGCAAAACCAGACCAATATTTCATTGATCGTCCCCAAAAACCCTGAGCTTCCTGAGCTGCCAATGCCAGGTCATCAATTGATCCCATACCCCACCAGTTAAAACCGGCTTTATGTAAAGCTTCTCCACCTAATTTTCCTGCAAAGCCAAAAACCATTGAATAGAATCCTTGGTTTCCAAGGAACTCAAAAGTTTCCAATCCCATTTCGGTTGATATTTGCCAATCCAGATCTTTTTTCAGATTCTCAACTGCTTCAGGTTTTATGATTTCAGGATTACTTTTTGATGCCTGGGTGAAACTCATTATTGCGCCTTGCCAATCCCACATCATTAAGCGTTCAATTCCATCCATTTTACACCAACGTGCCCAATCGGTACCCATAAGTTTCATGGTACTTGACCGGTTCTCAAATCTCTTGCGTTTTATTTCATGAACTCTTATACTTGTTCTGGCGTCTAATAGGTTTTTTTCAAGCAAATCTTCGTTTAGCTTAGAATCTATGGCTTTCATTTGAATACACCACCGCAAATAGTTGGGATTTTTTGCTTCCAAACAGTAATGGTTAACCATCAATTTAGGGTACCATTTTAGGCGTTTCAAATCAAAATCAATTTTTGCTAAAGCCGGCAGCATCTGCTTTGCCATCTTTAGTTCGGCTTCACGTTCTCCTAAAAATGCTATACGGCTTGAAAATTCAGCACGTTTCGATTCTGCAAAATAGTTATTTACGATTTTCATCGGCTCAAATAACATTTTTATACGATCGAACTCTCCGCTTTCAGGATCTGCTCCCATTTTGATGTTGAGGGTTTCGTTCATATCCTTTAATGATAATTCAGCCCTGCGTAACATGATTCTGTATTCGCTTTCCCTCAATTGCTGATAAGTGTTATCATAACAGGCTCTTAGACGCAAAAACCCTCCGTCGGTATCTTCCACCCAAATCCGGCTTTCTTCAAGAATTGTTATGTCGTCATCCATATTATCAATACCTTCTTCACGAATCTGTTCTCCAAAAGCAAGCATTCCCAGTTCATCAAGATTGCGCAATTCCCTCATTTGATCTTGTTTAAGGATAAAACGCTCACGGCTTTCCTTAATTTGTTCACGTATTTTCACACTCATTGATTCTGCTTCGTACCAGTCGCTGAATAACATATTCCAGGTAGATTGCAATAATCCAAACGCTCCTGAAAACATGGTTTGGTTAACCCCAACGAAATATCTTCCGCTGATGCAAAACCATTGATAGAATGCAGTCCCCTTATCGTCACTTATTTTGATCTGTTCCCTTTTTTGAGTTGCCTGCCGAAGGGAAGCTCCATGCGAGTCTTTCATTTGCATGCCATACTCAATGCTTATTTGTTCTTGAATCAATGATATTTCACCTTTCATAAGATGTGCATCACAAAGCTTTCGCTGAGCAGAAAGTAATTCAGCGTTTTCTCCAAGAGTTTTCATCCGACGTGCCATCTGGATGTTGTACTCTCGCCTTTCCTGGAGCATAGCTGCAAAACTTCGCCACAACTTTAAAGTATGATTGAGCGCTTTATATGTATCGCGATATTCACTTTCGCGATCGTAATAGGGTGAATCCTCAAAAAAACTAAATGTGGTTTCACGTAAAATGTCTAACCTGTCTTGCGATTTTTCAAGAAGACAGTTGCAACGGTTCTCTAAACTTCTGGTTATAATTCTTAACTGCTGATCGCTTAGGTCACCAATTAATTTGCTAATGCCCTCCCAATAAAAATCTTCAGCCACTTCCATCTCGATCCTGGCATCCTGTAACTCCTGCCATATTTCACGTTTCTTCTGATCCCTTTCGTTTCCGGCCGACAAACCCGTATTTTTTTCAGCAATCAATTTCATTTTTTTGATTGCTTTTTCCTGATCTGCCTTATACACTCCACAATCGGCAGCAGAATAAGGATTATCGGCTGAAGTTGGTGTAATTAGTTTAATAAATGGACATAATTCGATTGGTTGTTCTGAAACCTCAAATCCTTCCTGCAATGAAAATAGGCCTCCATCAATATTCATCGATGTAACTGTCCGTAGACCGGCTTCTGCAATATCGTTAATAATCAAAGTACAATACCACAAATCAAAATCATCGATTGCAGATCTTCCACCATAAACCAGATTTTTAATTTTGATACTATCGCCAAAATCCAGTTCGCAACCCTTGTCTATTCCTTTTGCTATTAAGGTGATTCCAAGAGTATCACCTTGATATGCCTCAGGAGGGATAATTTCCTTTATTGATATGTCTGATGCCTTTGGTTCAGTACCATAATCTTTGGCATTATCAGGAACTTCATCAGGCCTTATTCCGTGGTAAAGCGATCGGGTGCCAAGTGAACTTAACTTCGATTTTAGTTTTTTATCACTACCGATCAGGCTCCGTAATACAGGAGAAAGGTCGTAATTGGATTTAAGCTCTTTACTAGCAAAATCGATATTGTAGCCCATCGTTCCTCCTAATCCATCTGCCAATCTCATACTTTTTCCATCGGCAGCAATAGCTGATGCAGGAACTAATCTCCAACTATCTGATTTTTGTGGTCCGCTATAGGTATAATAACCCGTTACATGCACCAGTTTTGAAGGCGAAAAATTTCGACGAGGTGTTATTTCATATTCAGATAATTTATTCCAAATACCCCAATAATCATAATTTTTGAAATTATGAACCAATACACGATCACCATTTGCACCACGGTCTATACGAAGCCTATACTCTTTCCCATCGTATTTGCAATCGATTGTTTCCTTAGGCTGTGCTCCTGGATGATACGATGCAGTAAGCTCTGTTAAATTTGCACAAAGGTTTTTCAGAGCTTGTTCGAGAGAGAAATACTTCTCTTCATTCAAAGGAGCAAGCAATATTTTTTTTGCCTCTTCATCTGAAGTGCCCCCCCATACCACATCACGCTTTAAGAGGGGAGTTTTAAATTCATGTCGGGTACCAACATGCAGCCACCCACCTTCAACTTCATAAATAACCCAGTCTTCGAAGGTTGAGTCTGGCAGGATCGGTTGCTGTGGTAAAACATCATCACCATAATCTTTTGGATTTTTAGGAATTTTTTCAGCATTCACCCCTGGCTGTACATCTCTGCCTATTCTGCTTTTGACCGGAGGCCATAAATCTATTGTTTTGATGTCATAGCGTTTCATAACTTCAGCTAAAGTATAGCTGTCTAAAAAAGGGCCCTCATAATTATCACATTGATAACCCTGTGTTGTACCATTTGCTAATGGAATTGTAAATTTCCCATTCTCATCGGGCTCCCGGGTAAAACACATCCATGAATCTAACTCCTGATGCCCCTGGCGTGTACCCCGTCCGGTTACATGAATAAGCCATTGTTTGCTGGGGAAAATATATCGGGGAGTAATATTATTCGCCATTAAAGAATCCCATTCGGTTTGCCAATTATATTCCAGACCTTTAAAATGTCCTCCCTTCGACATTATAACTACATCTCCTTCACTGAATCCTTTTGTCAGCCTTAAATAAAACTCAGTTGTGTCGAACAATGCCGTCATATACCGGCTTGGTGCTCCACGCAGAGGGGGATTAATATGTATTTGAACTTTCGCAAGTTTGCTACATAATACATCGGCTGCTTCATTCCAGCTTGAAAAACCCTGTAAAAGCAAGGTTTTTTTCAAAGTATCTGTTGAAGCACCTCCCCATAGTTCATCTTTTTTTTGCCAGAATGCCTTATATTCAGAGTATGTTCCTATTCGGAGCCAACCAATCTCAGTGGAATATACTACCCATTCCTTCTGACTATCTCCCTCGAAATTATCTTCTGATGCCCTACAAATTGCTTGTTGATATAATAAAACCAGGATAAATAGAATTGTCAAAGTACGATTAATCCAAACCATAATACCCCCCCTGATTTTATTAGTTTTTGATTTTCAGATATACAAGTTACAAAAATTTTCTAAACTATTATATTGGTTACTAGCAGTTTGTTAGGTTCTGTCGCGTTACATCTAAAGATTTAGATCTGTTGCCAGAAAAACTCTGACTTGCAAATTATACGAAAAACACCGCACCATGAAAAAGTTGCAGTTTAGTTTGTCATTGCTGGCAATATTCTTGCTAATAAGTTGTCAAAGAAATCATCAGCCTCTGATTCATTTAGCTAGTGCATCACCAGATACTGTTTTAACCGGCGATAATTCTCAATTTTCTTGTGTGGCTACGGATCTAAGTGCCTGCAAGTATCTTACCAACGGTTTCAAGCAAATCAACCGAATCTACCGGTTTTGATAGAAATGCTACCGCTCCAAGCTCTTCGCCCATCAACTGAATCCCCATACCATCATGGGATGACAAGAAAACAACAGGAATACTGATTTTTTTGCGGGTAAGGAATTTTTTCAACTGAAACCCGGTAACCGTTGGCATCTCAATGTCTGAAATAATAAGATCAATGTTTTTTGAAGCAATTTCAAGTAAAGCCTCCATCACTTCTTCTGTTGCAGTTACTGAATATCCTTTATTGCTTAACACCTTGGTAAGCATCTCACGATGAAGAGGGTCATCGTCGACAATAAGGATCAGGTTATCAGAAGATTTTGACATTAGCAGTCTCTTTTAAGTTCAAGATACAACATTTCAGCACACCAAAACTAATCCTCGGCTGTAATTTCTGTTGCAATTACCAGACTGATCACAAAATCCAATACCTCTTTCTCTTTCTCTACCTCACCAGTCAGGTAAAAACTCAGTTCGGCATGATCATTAAGAATCTGTCCAACAATATCCCATTGTCCGTTAATATCCTCAAGAGTCAAAGAATAATCCTTGTACCACACCTGATCACCGAACTCCCAAAGGCAATTATGAGTGTCTGATACCAGCTGGATCCTGACATCTCTAAGCTCAATCTCCTGCGACAATCCACTTACCTGAATCCATAAATCTTTTAACTCAATATTCTGAATGGTTTCCCTATATCCGTCGAGTGAAGGATCCTGATACTGAGAACCCGTTGTGTCATATTGAAAAGCCATCCAGTCAGACATATCAGTGGTATCCTTAACAAAAGAAATTTCAAGAGAAAACTCATTCTGAATTTTAACTGTCAGTCTGTTATTCAAACTATCACAAGATGATGCTGAAACAGCCAGAAAAAGCAATACAGGAAATAATCTTTTCATAGCGCTTACAAAGATAGACAATAGGAGGATAGCCCCTTCACTTACACATCTTTTGTTGTAAATTTGTACTAACTTTCGCATTCTTTTGAAAAAGAGTGTAATTCTCAATAAAGGTAAATACGTACTATCATGAATACCAAACACTTACTGCTCGCAATTCTTCTTGGAGTTTTCAGTCTGAGTCTCTCAGCTCAAGACCAGTCAAATGAACTTAAAGATTATGCCAATCATCCATATTGGCAGGATATGATGCTTGATCATAGCATCAATTTTTTCGAAACACAAAAGGCGTTTTATGCTTACTGGGAAGGCCGCGAAGCCACCAGAGGTACAGGATACAAAGTTTTTAAACGCTGGGAGTACTACTGGTTCACAAGAATTCTTCCTAACGGTGATTTTCCGGAACCAGGTAAAGTCTATCGTGAATATCAAAGATATGCAGAAACCCATCCGGTTGATGGACGAATGAAAACAGGTGTTCAGGAATGGGTGGAGCTGGGCCCGAAAACCCGTCAGAACTATGGCGGATATGTAGGTGTTGGCAGAATCAATGCCATTGCTTTTCATCCCACTGATCCGGATAAAATATACATAGGTGCACCTTCCGGAGGTTTCTGGTATACAAGTGATGGAGGAGCTTCATGGGCAACTTCAACTGACACCCTTCCTACTATCGGTGTTTCAGCAATTACCCTGCATCCTGACAGCCCTGAGGTAATCCTCATGGGAACAGGTGATGATGATGGAGGTAGCGATCAGGGATTGGGAGTATTCAAAAGTTCAGATGGTGGCCTGTCCTGGACAAAATCCAGTGAAGGCATGCCTGATTTGACTGTATGCGTATTTACCCCTCATGAAACTGATAATAACACTATTCTGGCGGGTACAAAAAATGGTGGGATTTTTAAAACAACTGACTTTGGAGAAACATGGACCAAGACAGGGGCTCCCGACCGAAATTTCAGAAACATTCAGTATAAACCCGGTGATATGTCAGTTGTTTATGCCAGTGAAAACGGATTCTGGAGAAGTACTGACGGTGGAGATACATGGACAGAGATTGGTGAAGATGAGGGATTAACTGCAAGCGGACGTATGGTGATTGATGTGACCCCTGCAAACGACAGCCTGGTATACGTTTTGGTTGGCGGAGGTCCGTTCAGAGGATTATTTCAATCCAGAGATTTTGGACAAACATTTACCGAAAAGTCAAATTCTCCAAACATACTTGGATGGGCCTATGAAGGAGATGATGATGGTAGCCAGGCCGGATATGATCTCATGTTACATGCTGATCATCAAAACCAAAATATCATTCATATTGGTGGAATCAATTTATGGAAATCAAGTAATGGAGGTGTTACATGGTCAATTACAGGACACTGGTGGGGAGACAGAACAAATGCTGTTCACGCTGACCAACATGACTTTGCCTTTAACCCTCTGAATAACAGACTGTATGCCGGTAATGATGGTGGCATTTACTGGACTAATAACCAAGGGGGTACATGGACAGAAATCAGCGAAGGCCTTGGTATTGGCCAAATATATAAACTGGGTGTCAGCCTGACTAACAGAAATAAGGTCATTACCGGATATCAGGACAATGGAACTGCAACGATGATGGGAACAACCTGGCTGAACACTGGTGGTGGAGACGGAATGGAATGTGCAGTTGATCCTTTTGATGATGCCTATAGCTATTCAACCATATATTACGGTCCTATCACCCGTCGGATAAACAATGGCAGCAGCCGTAACGTGGCTGGTGAAGGCAATTTCGGAATTGATGAAGCAGGAGCATGGGTAACCCCATTTCTGATTGCAGAGCATGATCCGAATGTCATGGTTATTGGTTATAAGAATGTTTGGATTAGTAGAAATGTCAAGAGCACCGGAGATATTGTATGGACTAAAATCTCTAATAATCTGGGAGGCAAAAACAATAACAACGGTCGTGTACTGGAGCATTCTCCTGCTGATTTTGGTGTTCTGTATTATTCCAGAAGTGATGGTATGATTTTCAGAACTGATAAGCTAATGGGTCAGCAACCCGCCTGGAACGATATTACCGCCAATAAACCAACTACCTCAACTCCCACTGATCTGGAATGCCATCCTTATGATTCATACACGGTATATATGACCGCTGGAACAAAGGTTTACAAGTCTGTAAACAAAGGTGTTAGCTGGGAAGACATCTCCGGATCTCTTCCTGAAATACCGATGAACAGCATTTGCTACGATAAAACGTCTGATGAAGGTTTGTACGTGGGTACAGATGCAGGAGTGTACTATAAAGATGCCAGCATGGAAGATTGGATACTGCACGGAGTCAAACTTCCTGTTTCTGTTGAAGTATCGGAGGTTGAAATATATTATGACCGCACTGACAGGGGAGAATCACGATTAAGAGCATCAACATTTGGACGGGGATTATGGGAGGTCGGACTGGCTGAATCTGACGGACTTCTACCTCCCGCTTTGCTTGAGGCGGTAGCATCAACAGGAATTGTGGAGCTGGAATGGGTTGCTCCATTCTATCCTCAAAATATCTCAGGATACAATGTGTACCGAAATGCTGAACTGATCGGTACAGCCAATGGAACTTCTTACCTGGACAGGGACATCGAGAACGAATTTACTTACGAATACTATGTAACAGCAGTATATATCGGTTCTGGTGAATCAACTGCCTCAAATACTGCTTCAGCAACCCCACTGGATGACATTGAATTGCCATACAATCAGGACTTTGAAAAAGGAAATGCTGGCTGGAATGCAAAATACACCTTTGATGGTTGGGAATATGGTAACTCAGATGAATTAAAGATAACCGGTAATGATGGTAATTTCTTTGGTATTAATTCAGGAATGGCTGGAGCAGGTGTTCATGTAATAGACACACTCTATACTCCAAAAATTGACCTGAGCTCCTATACTGGTCAGATTGTTACCATGAAATTCAGGTATACAATAAGGAAATACATGGATTATGACCACCTTTTTCTTGCTTATAAAGAACCTGTAGGAAATCGCTGGAACATAGTAGAAGAGCTACAAAAGCCATCTGGTTTTGGTTGGCCCTGGGGCGAATTCGTAATGGAACTGCCTTCTGACTGGCTTGTTGAGGATATTCAGATTGGATTCATGTACGACGATAGTAATGAACATGGATGGGGTGCAGCAATCGATGACTTCCAATTATATATCGATGCAAGTTCAATCTTCGATCTGGAACTTGCCTCCAGGGTGAACGTTTATCCTAATCCAAGTAATGGACAATTTGAAATCAATATTGATCAGCCGGAATCAGGGAGCTTATCAATAGAAATTCTGGATCTCACAGGCCGGATCGTTTACCAGAAGAACATGGATCATCCATCTTCTGCCATACGTGAAAGCATTGATTTAACCCAGAATGCAAAAGGAGTATATACCTTAATCATCAAAAACGGTTCTGCTGAATATCAAACCAAATTGACTATCCAGTAAATTTTGCAAACAATGAAACGCTTTTTACCTGTCTTTTTTCTTTGTCTTATGGCAAGTAGCTTGTCATTCGGGCAAAATACCAATAATGAAGAGAAGCGAAATTGGTATGATATGATGCTGGATCCCAATACCAATTTTTTCGAAACCCAAAAAGCTTTTTATGATTTTTGGGATGGAAAAACTCCTGAAAAAGGAATGGGGTACAGCGTTTTTAAGCGATGGGAGTACTATTGGAGTGGTCGTGTCGATGAAAATGGGAATTTTCCGGAATCAAACCATGTTACTGCAGAATACTCTCGATTTGTGAGGGAAAATCCTATTAGCAAAGGTTTAAAATCCTCTGAACCAATATGGCAGGAGCTTGGTCCGCGAAACAGAAATTCCCGTTTAGGCTATATGGGTATAGGAAGAGTAAATGCTATTGCTTTTCATCCAACTGATGAGCAAACCATATACCTGGGCGCCCCTGCCGGAGGATTCTGGATTACACATGATGGTGGAGAAAACTGGGAAAGCCATACAGATATCCTGCCAACATTAGGAGTGTCTGCTATTGCAGTACATCCGGAGAATCCTGATCGTATCCTGATCGGAACCGGTGACAGGGATGGTGGTAATGATTGGGGAATAGGAACCATGATCAGTGAGGATGGTGGCATAAGCTGGGAAATATCCAACACCGGAATTGGGGAGATAACCGTTGGCTACTTTGCTCATCATGAAACCGACCCAAACACTATTTTGGCAGCCGGGAACGGAGGAATTTTCAAAACTACTGATTTCGGACAAACATGGATCAAAACATCAGAAGGCACAGATAATTACCGTGATATAAAGTACAAGCCCGGCGATATGAATACCGCTTACGCTTCTTCAAATATCGGGTTTTTCAGAAGCACAGATGGTGGAAATTCATGGACACAAATCACCAATGGAATCACAGCCTCAGGGCGAATAGTAATTGGTGTTTCTCCGGCATCACCCGGAAAGGTATATTTGGTTATTGGTGGTACATTCAAAGGCTGCTTTCTGTCGC
>JAYEFL010000338.1:0-26755 GCA_034658635.1 Bacteroidota bacterium
GGTCAGAGCTTCATTATTGCCCTCCTTGATCTGCTTAAGTGTAATCTTTGGTTGTGGGTTTTTCTTTGTATCCATTTATTTCAATAGACAATCCAATCCAAACATACAAAAGCGATCAAAGAAATCCAACCCCACCAATGCAATATTTATGGTGGGATTGATTTTTTTTGATGAACGTCAGCCGCCACCATTTCCAGGGTCTGGATCCGGAGGAGGTGGTGGTGGCGGAGGGGGATTTGCAGTGTCGCCATCTCCACCACCCCTGACGGAAAAGGATTCTTGCATTGTAAGGGTCCTGATCTCCCTGTTTTTTTTTCAGGTTCAAAGTGCTTGTCCATTGTAGTATAGATTTAATTAAACATTAGGACTATCACTTGTTTACCAGTTTAAAAGCTTTGACCTTAATGGATTTTGAGACATTTATTAAAAAATGAAGAAAGTTGGTTAAATCCATTAAGGTGTATCGATCTGGAATGGTATATAAGTATATGATTGATCACAAATATTGCTGGTATGCTTTAAAGACAAGCTACCAAGCTGAAATGAAATGTATTGATTTCTTAACTGACAATGGAATTAAGTGCTTCACACCATGGGAGTATTCTTTTAGGAAATGGACTGACCGAATCAAAAGAAATCAAGACCTGCTTGGTAGAGGGGATACACTGAACAATTAGAAGACCTTTAATTTTACATTTGATGATAAAACGAACAAAGTTTTTGACTATTAGCTGGAATTTATAAAGTTTCATCGAGCTAATAAATTCTGGCTATAACCGTGTAATGTAAATACATTATAAACTCTGGTGAAAAAAGACAGGCTCAAATTAGAGGCCTCAAGAATGTGATTTTTGATAAAAATCACCAATATTTTAGAATTTAAAAATGGTAACAAAATGAAAAAGATTAGATCAAGACCATTCATTTTATTAAACTTAATTATAATTAGCATAGCTATATCTTTGAGTTCTTGCTCAAAGCATGAACTTTCTACAGATTCAATTAGTGATCACTCTACAGTTCCAATTTTTAAAAGTGGAATATCACTCATGGACTATAGCAAAGCAATTTTCTCATTATCCTATGAAGAAAGGATCGCATGGGAAGATTCACATGGATACCGATCTTTTGGAAGTATTTGCGAAGAATTGTATTTGTCAATTGATCCAGCAGATTTTAAGAGTATTCAAGAAGTCAAGCAATTTGTGTCCAAGCACAGTAAATATCTTCAACTCATAGAAGATGAGGACGGAAGGTTAACTCTTGAGGTGGTGGACTATAAGAACCCTTATCGCTACATGATGAACAAGGATAAAATGTTTCAAATTGATAACTCTGCGTACAAAATCAGTGGAGATTACATATTGTCAACGGATGTTGGCAATATTGAAAAGTTACGGACACAAGATGCTCAAAACCTGGATTTTTCTAATAAGGACGGAATAAAAGTTTGGAAGTATAATAACAACTTAGAAAATAATAGACTTAAAGATGCGACCTATAATTACGGCACATCTTTAGATCCTCCTGCTAAAGAAACCAATGGGAATTATAGGACAAAAGTAGAGTTAGATGAGTATATGTGGGATAATTATGGAACAATGATTTACACTCACTATTTGGTTCGAGCTTACAAATATGTTTGGCCTGTTTGGTATTGGAACACTCGCGATCTTACTGTTGAAGTGAAGGTTGCTGAAGACTATTATATTTCTCCAACCTGGGATCGATTTATCATGGAAGATGCACATACAGACTCAAAAACTGGCAATAATCTGTCGACGAATGTAGGAGAATACATTGTTTCAGCGCCGGGATCAGTACCTCACATTCATCATTGGGGTGGGTATTTCATTAAAGCAACATCAGACAAAACTGATGACGTAGTTGCCCAAGAAAACGCTGGATATTTCTGGTAAAAATTGTTTCTATCTCAAACCTACAATGTGATTCGTAGTGGCGAAGTTTATGAGAATTAGTTTTATACAAATATTGAAGCTCAAATGATTGAAAAAGGGAGTATTCTAAAGAACTTTGGAAGGCCAATTTGAAACTTACAAAGCAATGCTTAATTTTAGATCCTTTATTAAGAAAGAATTTTAGCTATTCCGAACTTATATTATCACAGTTTTTTAAATACCATCTACCTTTATAATGAAATATATGAAAAAGATGTCAAATTATATATCTATCATTGTTTTGTTGGCCATGATCTCCTTTTTGGGATGCAAAGATTTAGTCAATGAAAATTTTGAAGCTGTTGATCCTGTTCAAGTAGTCAATTCATTTCTTATTCAGGACAGTGCCGTGAAAATTCATGTATCAATGATAAGGGGACTAGATGATAAAGAAATTGAATTGATTTCTAATGCGAATGTCTTTCTTATAGTAGATGGTGAATGGACAGAAAAGTTGTCATATCATTTTGACGGGTATTATAAAGGGCTCACCATTGTTGAAGCAGGAAGGAAATATTCTTGTGTAGTTGAGTTAAACGGATTTAAAGAAATTTTCTGCGAAGACTCAATCCCATTTCCATACGAGCTAACAGGTATCGAACACATTAATAATGCTGCGATAAATTATGAGGGGATCAAGATCCCTGCAATTGAGTTTACTTTTAAAAATGAACCAAATGAAGTACGATATGGTCAATTCGTAATTCATTTGCTAACCAATCAGGGAACTGAATATGAAAGCTGGCGTAAGGGATTTATTCAGGAAACAGTTGATCCGGTATTACTATCTGAAGGTTTGAATATCCAGGTCTTCAGTAATGAAAATATAACAGGTAATGAGTATACCATGCATGTAAATTATAATACGGGATCATCCAGTTGTGGGGATGATAGTTGTTGGGTAGAATTGTACCCTGTTGTTTTTGAGCTAAGATCAATCTCAGAGAACTATTACAACTATCTCAGACAGCTGAAATTATATGAGAAAGGAAGATTCCCGGATTTTGGAGGGCTCTCCTATGGGGTATTTCCATTGCATTCTAATGTTTCAAACGGGTATGGCATTTTTGCAGGATACTCTACTGTTTATACAGATACGATTTTTCCGAATCAATAAGGCTAGACAAATTAATATGATGAAGAGGAGCGTTTTTATAATCATGCTGTTGGTAATTGGAACTCTAAGTATGGCCCAATCAATTGTATGTGGATTTATACAGGATAAAACTTCTGGAGAAAGACTTATTGGGGCAACAATTCACAATTCAGAAACCTTGAACGGAGCAATAACTGATCAGAACGGATACTTCTCGCTTTCGATTAACACTCCTGTCACATTGAAAATTTCATTTGTAGGGTATAAGGTTCAAACCTTATCATTAAGTCAAGCTAATGATACTATTATTGATGTCTTGTTAGAACCGTCCATAGAGATGGATGAAGTTGTTATTAAATGGGTGAGAGCTCAGTTGGCAAGTATGAATACAATGAACGGTAAGGAATTAGCCTCCATTCCTTCATTAAGTGGTAAACCTGATATAATGAAAAGCATACAGTTACTACCAGGTATAACTTCCCCAGATGAAGGTACAAGCCTAATTCTGGTTCGAGGGGGTGATCCAGGTCAGAACCTCTATCTTTTTGATGGTGTCTCTGTAATTTACGTAAACCATTTGGGTGGATTTATGTCTGTGTTTAATCCAGACATTATAAATTCCATTGATGTGTTCAAAGGAGGATTTCCCGCTAGATATGGTGGAAGACTATCATCAGTATTGGACATTACCCAGCGTGATGGAAACATAAAAGAATACAAAGCATCTTTATCGATTGGGATTACAGATGGTTCATTTAGTATTGAAGGTCCGGGAGGACTGAAGAATTCATCTTTTATTGTTTCCGGTAGAAAGACTTTTATTGATGCCTTAATGGCTGGTTTTCTTGCTATTGATAAAGGAAGTGATTTTATCGCGTATTATGGCTTTTATGATGTTAACGCAAAGTATACCTGGAAACCTAATTCTCGAAATAGTGTTCATGTAAATTTATATCAGGGTGATGATTATTTTAATTATCACACTTATTATAAGAACAATGATGAAATTGAAAAAACCCTATACTCCAATAAATGGGGGAATTGGTTTAGTTCTATCCAGTGGAAAAATCTGATATCCCATAAACTATTTATGACTAGCAGCCTGTCTTTTACACGATACAGACTTAGGCATTTGAACGATTTTGAAAGGGAGACATCGAACGGATCAGAGACATTTACATGGAATTATTTATCATCGGTTTCTGATTTGATGTTCCAAACAAATTTTAGAATTAAGCTGATGAATGGATGGACAACAAACATTGGATTGCAGTCGTCCTCAAAGAATTATGTTCCCAACCAAACTATTCAAAGTAATACTCGGAGTATTCAAGATACAGGGCACATTCAGATTTTTGAAACAGCTTTATATGGTGAGAATGTGTTTGAATTTTCAAATTGGATTAAAGCGAAAATTGGTCTTCGGATACCTACCTATATAAATGGAAGTTATAGCAGTTTGACAGTGGAGCCGAGAGTGTCTTTTGATTTACGGTTTGCTGAAAATCAACACTTAGTGTGTGATTATATGAAGGTTACACAGCCTACTCACTTATTAATAACTCAGGGTTCTTTATTCAACAATGAGGTTTGGATTCCCGCTGATGAAAATATAGCTCCAGCCAAAAGTACTCAATATAGTATCTCGTGGCTTGGTTCATTTTATGATGCTAAGTATCAGACAGAGATAACGGCATTTTCAAAGAGCATGACCAATTTGTCAACTTATAAGGAAGGCTTCTCAAACTTAATGGGGGATGGAAACTGGCGATCAAAGATTGTTGGTGAAGGAATGGGAACATCCAAAGGAGTTGAGTTTATCGGACGTAAAACAACAGGTGATTGGACAGGTTTCCTGAGTTATTCTTTTTCCAAAACAACAAGGCAATATCCAGATATCAATAATGGATTAGAATACATTTACGATTATCATCGCCCTCATGTATTTAGCATAAACCTTAACAAGAAGATCAACACTCAATGGACCGCTAATCTCAGTTGGATATATCAAACCGGGAAACCATTCACTCCGGTTATTGCAAGACAGTATACTTTGAATCCTGACAAAAGCAATAGTGGTTATCCTCAATATTATGAGACCTTACTATACGGTGATAGAAACAGTGCTAATATGCGAGATTATCACCGGCTGGATATTGGACTCAGATATGAAACAATAAGTAAGCGAAACAGAAAAACAATCTGGACTTTCTCCGTATATAACTTATATAACCGCAAAAATCCAATCTATTATTTTTATGATACCAGCGGTAGAAACGGGATTGAGAATCCTATGAATCTGGCTGCTTTCAAGCCAACGAACTTATACCAGATGAGTTACTTCCCGGTCATTCCTTCAGTTTCGTACAAAGTCTTTTTTGAGAAACCTGGTACTAAAGACCAAAAAATAAATAAATATAATCAACCTGATATTCAAAATAGTAGCAAATGGATCATTCAGGCCAACTATGGTAAGATTGATGGGTTATTACTAAACCGTAATAATATACTCCTGATTGGTGTGCCTCATATTCAGCTAGTTGGGCTGTATCGTATTCTGCCATTTTTAGATCTAGGATTATCTATTGGAGGGAGTGAAAAATCATATCCAATATCTTTAGGACCAATCACTCCTGAAAATACGATAAATGCTATTCACCCTTATATAGGTATAAAAGGGCAGATTCATCCTTTGCAGATGATATCAAAAAAAAATGATCCTGCTTTTGATATATATTGTTTCTCCAATTATGGAGGTCCCATAGTAATTAGACTTCCAAATATTTATAAATCTGAAGAAGGCTATAATCCAAAATTTGGATTTGGTGTAGGTATCGCTTTCAATTTCTGGAAGTCTCTTGGAGTATTTGCTGAATACCAATATACCAACCCGAAACCAGGGAAAATTCCAACTCTACGGTATGGGTGCCTTGTAAGATTTTAGTAATTTGAGAGAGGTGCATTTCCCTTAATCTGTGTTTTATGATTCTTACCCCGACTGTTACACCTTTGCTCCATGCACAAGAACAGAAAGCAACATAATGTCTCACTAACTCAGCTCCCTCCCGAACGCTTAGTTTTATATCCTGCTGCAACTAATAGCTGAACAATCTTATCCCGGAAGTCACCCTGAATGAGGATTTCACCATCTTTAACACTGCCACCCACACCGCATTTGGTTTTAAGCAATTTTCCAAGATCTTTCAGATCGTCCTGGGTAGTTGATTTCACAGAACATATTTGAGCAAAAATATTACTATCATCATTGATTCAAAAAAAAATGGTTATATCTAAAAATAAACAAACCACAATGAAACTTTTGTCTGTTATCGTTTTTGTTGTTTCCTTATTATCTGTCTCATGTTCATCAATCCCTGAGTCAGAGCAGGGAATATCAACCATGAATCCTATAGAAATAAATTTGAGTAGGGGCAGCACAAAAACATCACATAATCTATCTGAAATAATTGAATTCAGGGATGTTATACAACTTGAATCAAATGAGGATGCATTTATAAAAGAAGCTTCAAAAATTATTTTCAACGGTAGCAACATTTACATTTTGGACCAAATTCAAGACAAGTTGTTTATTTTCAACATTAATGGCAATTTTATATCCCAAATTCTGACTAGAGGTAAGGGGCCAGGTGAAATAATTAATGCTTCTGGTTTTGAATTAGACAGAATCAATCAAGAATTAATAGTTTCATCTCTAGAAAGAAAAGAATTATTAGTTTTCTCCACAAATGGTGAATTCAAGCGCTCACACTATATTCATAGTAATTCAAGGTACTTTACGTCCTTGGACGAAAGTAAGTTTTGTTTTTTTGTTGGTTATTACGATTCCTCTTTTCATAATCTTCGTATTACTGACAAAACAGGGGAAACTATAAAATACGGATTTCCATTCCCGGAAAATTTATCTTCAATGCATTTTTCTTTTTCTGGGTATTTAACGAAAAACAATGAAGGTGCTCTGTACAATGATGCATGTTCAAATGATATATATCAAATTGTAAAAAATGGGGATGCTTATCTCAAGTATAGAATCGTTTTTGATGGAAAAACCTGGCCAGAAAATAAAAAGTATGACTTTATGAATTTTTATATGGAGCTTAATAAAATGGAATTATGCTTCATTAAAACCAATTATATGGAAACACGAAAAGGAATGATTATTCCATATCAAGCAGGTAAGAAAATAGAAAAGGCCTTTTATAATCGCAATACTGGTGACGTTTTTATAGTAAATCAAAACTTGGTAAAAGATGTTTTTTTTCCGACTCTATCCAATCCAGTAGGAGTGACTGAAAGTGATGATTTCATCTCGACAGTCGATCCTCTCCCATTAAAAGAACGCCTACTACAGGAAGCTTCCGATCATAAGGCCTTCTTGATCGATTCCTTAGTATTAGATAAAATAATGTGTTCATCTGAGAATAATTCTAATTTAGTCATAGTAACTTACAATTTCATATGATGTAGTGGTAATTAGACAATCCGACACAAAAAGACAATCTAAAAGTCATTAACAATCGCATCTTTTCCCTTCATCAACATGATTTTGGAAATGAACTTTATAATACTCCCCTTTTTTCAACCACTGGGGTAGGTTATTAAGTGTATTTGTTTTTTTTCCTTAAACACCTCTTTTTTCTTTTAACATACTCTCTAAGCTGCATATTCGTACCAGGTAATGCGGTAATGTGCATGGCAGATTACTGTTTTTCCTCCCTTATGTTCCGGTGGAATCCCACCCTCAATTATTGTTTTGATCCAGTCTGGATAAACCAATTGCTTGTACCTTTCTAATTTTTCTAAAGGTAAATCCTCATTTCCGGCCCATTCTCCAATAAATTTATTGTAAACAAAAATATCCTGATAACCTGCTTTAATGAAAAACATAGCAACTGTCTGACTTTGTTCAGGTGTGTATCCGTAAATAACAATCTGATGTTCGGGCAAAATATGTTTTGATCGAACTATTTCAATCCAGTCCATGTATTTTGTCCATTTGAGAGGTAATGATTTTGCCCCTTTTATATGTCCGCCCCTTAACTCCTTTTCAAGCTTCCATCCGTTGTATGCATCAACAGGACGAACATCCAGGATTTTCAGGTTCTTATTATCAATCAGAGCTACCAATTTGTTGGTAGTTAATTCATTGATTCTTCCCATTTTTCTTCCATCTTTTCAATACTCTTCTCAATAAGAAGATTTTGTTTCTCATAGTTGGTACAAGCGCTACACATCATTTTGTGTACTTTCAATTGAAGTTTTTCTTTGAACGAAACCTCAAAATGGAGCTTCTTTTCCATAAGTTCTGTTGCTTTCAAGCATGAAAGAAACAATATAATAGTTACACATAAAATGCACGATAGTTCAGATGTCCAATATTTTGAACATGCTTCTTGAGCTTAGTTCCCACCAGAACGCTTCGTTTTATATCCAGATGCAACTAATAGCTGAACAATTTTATCGCGGAAATCGCCTTGAATAAGAATCTCTCCCTCCTTCACTGATCCACCTACACCGCATTTGGTTTTGAGCAATTTTCCGAGATTTTTCAGATCGTCCTCACTACCTGTAAAACCAGTAATAAGGGTAACAGATTTTCCTTTGCGGTTGCGCTTATCAAGGCTTACGATGAGTTTTTGCTGCTGAGGAGGCAGAGTCTCATCTTCTGAGTGTTCGTCTTTGTCATATTGATAGTCATTATTTGTAGAATAAACTACCCCAAGACGATCTTTCCAGTCTTTTGCCATGATCAGGATATTTTGTTGTTATTTCAAGAAATTATCTAAAGCTGCCAAACCGTCACTGAATCCAGTTCTGCCAAGGCCTAACCTGAAATAGGATCCGGGATAGTCATAAACTGTTGAAGGTAGTAACATAACTCCGGTTTTTTTAATTAAGCAGCGACAAAAATGCTCTATGTCTTTGCTTAAAAGTAGTTCCGGAAATGCAATTGATCCCGCCTTGGGAGGGATCCATCGGATAAAATCCGGATGAGAGACTTCAAATTCCTCCATTAGCAGGATATTCCTTCTTATAATTTCAAGATTCCTTGTAATGATCTGATCTTTGTTTTTGATTCCGATCAGGGCAAGGATTTCAGAGGGTGCTGGTGGACAAATAGTGGTATAGTCTTTAAAGTTTTGTACGGACTGAAGCCAATCAGGTTGATGGATAATAAGCCAGCCAAGACGGAGGCCAGGGAGAGCAAAGCTTTTTGACATTCCACATAAAGTGACTGAGTTTTCATTAACCTCAGCTGCACTTGGTAGGCGATCCTCAGTGTCATATTCGAGATACCGATACATTTCATCCGAGAACAGAATTATATCGTGTTTTCTGCAAAGCTCAACAACCTGATCAAATTGTATCCGGGTCAGAATAGCACCGGTCGGATTATGAGGGAAATTCATGACCAACATCCTGGTGTCTGATCCAACCAAGAGCTCAAGATCTTGAATACTAAATTCATGGTTTTGGTCTGGTTTCCAGTAAGAGACTTTGCATCCTTTGCTTTTAGCTACCTCATACAAGGACTGATACCCGGGGAAAGTTGAACCTACTTCATCTCCAGACTCCAGAAGGGTGTTCATGGTAAGGAATATACCTTCCTGTGGTCCAAGAATAATTACCTGATCAGGATGAATTCCCTCATACATGGATGCAATCTGTTCCCGTAAGACAGGCAGACCCTGTGATTCAGTATAAGCAAACTTCAGATTAATCCATTGTTTATGACTCTCATCATCCGCCATCTCCAGTAGTTCATTCAGTCCCAGAGGTTCACAATCAGAGCTGCTAAGCAGAAATTTAGCAGAAAATTCGAATTCTGCGAAGTAGCGTTCTAGTTTGAAGGTGTCTATTTTCATGGGTTATTAAACAAGCACACTATTAAATTATTGAGCGTTGAACCATTTTACTGGTTAGAATATATACTCCTGCCGCTACAAACCATCCGGGTAAGGAAACGAAGAATATTTGAATACCACCTAATTTTACAAGTAACAGGCAGGAGATCAGAGTCAGGAACCAAGCTGCTCCTGCTGCCCAATTGAAGTTTTTTCCGGTTGATTCTGCCCACAATTGCTTTAATCCCAATTTCGGTAAAATCCAGAAATCGATAAAAATCACAGCTCCCATTGGCATTAAGATCATACCGTAAATAGCCACAAAATCAAGTAGTCTCATTGCAACAGCTGGGAATAATCCGGCAATAGTTGCGATCCCTCCGGTAATCAATGTTACCTTGAATCTTGATGATCTGGGTGCCAGCGATTGAAAGGCAAGTCCGGCACGATAGATGGTAGGGTTGGCTGTTGTCCAGCCAGCCACTATGACAAGCAGAATTCCGAAGATCCCAATTGCTTTATACGCCATCGGGCCAGGTAAGACATCCGTATTAGAAGGGTCGATATGCAATTGCAGAGCGTAAAGAATTGCTGCGCAAATCCAGGCAATGAAGTGTCCAAGATACATTCCGGCTGCCGTGGAGATTGCATACCAGGGTTTTTTAGCAAATCTGAATACAGATAGATCAGACATCCCGATATGCATGGCCATATTGCAGAACCAGGAAAAGAAAATGATGTGCCAGATAGTGAATTTTATTTGTCCGGGTAAAGGTTCACCACCCTTCCAGATATGCGTTTTGGCCAGCTCCCAGAAATCTCCGAAAGAATTCAATGAGCTTCCGGTTAACTGTACAAACTCACGGAGTCCCACGATACCCATAACAATAAAGGCTATTATCATGAATGGAGCCGCAATATTAGCGAAGCGGGCCAGGGTTTTGTAACCGAATGCAGCCACCACTGATATGACTGCGCCTACAGTAATCACAGCAAGAACCCAGCCGATGCTATTAGGAAGAAAATCATTAAGACCAGGCATTTTAAAATCAAACCAAACCCCAATCGCGGTAGCTGATACTGTAATCATTGCACCGGCAAGAAAGCAAAACATGATACCATTGGCCAGATTATACAGGGTGACTAGTTTTCGGCCAGTGATTTTTTCTAATTGAAAATATAGAGTTCGTCTGGCTCTGGTAGCAATTGGGGCGGTTAAAAACAACCAACTCAATACTGCCAGCGCATTTCCAATTAGCAATCCCACCACCAAATCAAAGGCTCCAACACCTGCCGCCACGAAAAGTGGCCCAATCATAAGCTCTGTTCCGGCTGTGTGTTCACCAGCATATTGCCCAAGAAAATGCCAGAAACCTAATTGAGCTTTCTGAGGTACAGGACTGCGTTCAAATTCTGACATAGTTACATCCAGGATTTATTAGAAGTTTCAGCATAATATAATAAGTAGTCGTATAACGATTTAGCAGTATTCTCATTTATAAAAGGAAGCCGGATAAAACCGGATGCATTCCCAATTTTCAGACTTGCCACTCCACGTTTTTTGTGAAAAATGCTTTGGCGGAATTGCAGATGTTGAACTTTGTGGAATTCCATCTGTTTGAATTTGTGAGAAATAGCACCCGAGGAAACACGAATCTGGTTTTTATTCATTTGAAAATGGCTTTTTCTCTGCTTTAGATGGCAAAAAATTCCCGTCAGCACTATCCAGGAAAATGCTGGGATAATATATGTCCATTCGAAGAAGAATGCCGGAGAGATTATTCCTGCAGGCATCCAGCCTAAGAAAAGCCAGTTCCTTTTGAAATATACCTTTGACGAATGGATGACAGCTTGTTCTTTCAATTCATCTATTCCAAAAAGGTCATTTTTCATCAATTCGATGTGTTTACTTAAACATCCTGGTATTTCTATTAATTGTGCAGTGGGGGTTAGATCACTGGTAGCTTGCCGGATATTAACCCGGTAGATGCCAAATAGCTTTTTCAGAGGGCCGGTCTCCCAGTCCATTTGCTGGATTTTATGAAATGGAACCAATAAGTTTCTCCTGTTGAGCAGGCCGGATACAATCCGATATGTTTGATCCATTTTTAAAAACTTGAGATCGTAAAACAATACCAGTGTTCGGATCATAGAATAAAGGAAGGCAATAAGAAGGAAAACCAGAACTAACAGTCCGAAAAACATCCAACTGGATTCACTCAGAAACTGTAATATATCATGAGAATATTCTTTGGCCCTTTCTTCAAAATATTCTTCAATATTATTGACAAACTGCAGGCCCAGAAGGAAAAGTATTACAATCGTCCGGAAATGATTCTGACTAATTCCAATCTTTAAAAGATCCCGGTTGGATAATCGTAGAATTTGGGCTTCCCTGGAAATGGAATCATCCTCAGTAATCCTCTCAGTAGTATTTCCAATTTCAAGTTGTGAACTTAATTCACGGGCTAACTGAACTGCAAGAGTTTTGGAGAGAGCATGTATCTTAAGTTCCTTTGAAGCAGTACCAGCAGTATCGATCTCTAAGCTCATTACATCCAGGAATTGTTGTAGTACAGACTGGCTTGTTTTCACATTCTGAATCCGGTTTAATGGAATGGTGAGTGTTTTTCGGTTCAGGTAGCCTTTTTTAAGAATGAACTGTTGTTCCTCAATATGAAATCGGTAATTCCGGAAGTATAAAATAGCGTGTATCAGGGTGAGGATAATACCTCCCAGAAGTATTAATCCAATGACTAATAATTTGTCGTGAGAACCTTTCTTAAGAAGAACAGGAACAATGACCGGCCAAAAAGTTTTAATCACTTTCTTCCCCTCCTGGATGAATATCAGAAATAGTCCTTTTACGGATTGTCGCATCGGCTGACTGAAGTCAATCATTGTCATCAGAGCTGATTTTACCGGTGAGGAATTCACGAATCTGCCTTGCTGTTTCTATTGGCAATCCTGGTATGCTTAGATCATCTGAGCTCCCCCCTGCTGTGTAAATCTTTATGGTGGCCAAATCCATTTTCTTGGCAATAACACCTTGAATGAGTTCTACATGCTGGACGCGGATATAGGGTATTGAAGTGTGAGTGAAGCGGATCAATCCCTGCTTATAGGCGATGTCTTTTTCGCGAATCAGATATCCCCTGTATGGGAATGACAAACGGGCAATAATAAAGGAATAAATAATCACAGTCAGCATAAATCCGCCAATTATCCAATAGATATACAGTGGGAATTTATCTTTTACAAGTAAGCCAAATCCTAAACCTGCAACAAGCATGATCAGACATACAATAGCAATTCGAATGTAGATTAGTTTGAGGTATTTTGGGTCAATAGGGGTGAATTCAGTCGTATCAATTACTGGAAGATTATCAGGTAGGATGATAGAATTGGAAAAGTCTTTCGTCATTAGTCTTTCGTCTTTCGTTATTCGGAGGTAATAAGATATCAAGTTTGCGTCACGTTTGCGTCACGTTTGCGTCACTTTCGCGTCACTTTCGCGTCACGTTCGCGTCACGTTCGCGTCACTTTCGCGTCACTTTCGCGTCACGTTCGCGTCAATCGTTAATCGCAATTCGGCAAGCAACTCTTTTGCGTTTTCCATTGAAAAGCACATTGGCGGCTTAAATTTAATAACATTTTCATATGGACCATCAGTACTTAGCAGAAATCCTTTTTCTTTCATGCTATTAACAATATTTGAAGCTGCTTCAGGGTCAGGTTCCTTGGTTTCAAGGTTTTTCACAAACTCAATACCAAGAAAAAGACCAGAACCCCGTACCTCAAGAATTGCAGATTTTGCTCTTGACGAATGACGAATGACGAAAGACGAATGACGAATAATTAATGACTTTATCTCAGAAATAAGAAACTCCCCAACCTCCCTGGCATACGCCTGAAGCCCTTCATCTTCAATTACGTCAAGTACTGCCTTGGCTATTTCACAACTTACAGGATTGCCACCAAAGGAACTGAAGAATTCCATTCCTGTTTCGAAGCTTTTAGCAATCTCATCAGTACAGACAACCGCCCCCATTGGGTGACCATTAGCAATGGGTTTACCCAGAATTACAATATCAGGAACCACATTATAAAGTTCAAACCCCCAAAAGTGAGTGCCTACCCGTGCAAATCCATTCTGAACCTCATCAGCGATGTAAATGCCACCCTGCTCCCGAATCCAATTCACACGCTCTTGCATTATGGCTTTATCCAAAACAACCTGTCCGGCACAGCCGGGAAGAGATTCAGCAATGAAGGCAGCGAAAGAACGGGGATTCGGGGATTCAGTTATTCCGTGATTCCGTGATTCGGTTATTCCGTGATTCGGAGACTCATTACTTAAAGCTTCTTCCTCATCCTTGTACTTAAGCCTAAAGCCTGAAGCCTCAAGCCTTAGTATGTCAACATTTTCAGATCTTCCGCTACCTCCAGCCCGATTAAATTTATATGGGCTCAACTCAATTGCTGAACTAATATTGCCATGATAAGCACAGTCAAGCACCTGGAATTTCTCTCGTTTTGTATGTGTTTTGGCCAGGCGGATGGCAAGGTCAGTAGCGGCTGATCCTGAATTGACAAAAAAAACTTTTGAAAGTGAATCAGGGAATTTTGCCAGAAGTTTTTCAGCATAATCATTCAGGCTGTCATAAACATACCGTGTATTGGTGTTCAGAGTGGCCATTTGTTTTTGCCCTGCCTCAACCACTTTTGGGTGACAATGACCCACATGAGGAATATTGTTGACGCAATCAAGGTAAGTTTTTCCATCTGAACCATACATGTACTGAAGGGCCGAGCCAATCATTTCGATTGGTTCACTATAACTTAATGACTGGCTTTGAGAGAAAAATTGTTGTCGTTTTGCAATCTTACGTGCAACTCCATCTGAGTAATCTGTTTTATCAGTGTTTTCGCCAATGCCACAGGTATTCATTAACTCTTTTTCGAATCTTAAAGGATTTATCCGAATCCAGGCCTTTAATAATTTCTGCGCTGGCGCTGCGCTAATCTGGTGGTACTCACTGTTTGGCTGTTCATGACTTTTTCTAGCCGCCTGTACAATGATGGTGGAGAGGCGAGCCGCAATCAAATAATAAAGCAATGAGATCTCTAATTGGGATAGTGGATTAACATGATTATATCCACCAACAAACTTTCCAGCACATGTAACCGGGGTATTATCAGCATTCAGTGAATACGCAAGGGCAATAGCAATTTCATGCACCCGAGCCGAATAAACCATATCTCCAAAATCAATCAGACCTTTGATCGTAAAAGGACCTTTTCCCTTTTGCCCTTTGCCTTCTGCCTTTTGCCCTTCCACCAACACATTCCATTCATTGGCATCACTATGAATCAAGCCTTTAGGTAACTGATGGTAAACAGGGATCACTTCTTCACGATGCCTCATGAAAAAGAACAACACCAGCCTTTTAATTTCTGGATCAGAAACAAAATCAGCCAATGGTTTTAACTCTTGGAAACGTGCAAGGTCCCATTCGTGACTATGGCATTTTAAAACGGGGTTAGCCATTGACTCCAGCTCTCTGTTAAGATGCCCCAACATATTTCCAAAATTGCTGAAAAATGCTATGTCTGGTTTAACTTCACCCAGGAAATCCCCTTCAATATACGAAAGAACACGCAGAGGACGTGAGACTCCTGAGATAGTAATATCTACGTGATAATTTCCGCTTTTTGTTGGTAGAGGTTTGGGAATCAGGTTTCCTGATAAATCAAGTAAAACCTGATTCTGGGATAATGCAAAATCCCTCTCATCCGGGTTCATTGTGATTTTAACAACAAACTTTTTCCCATCCGGGGTCTCTAAGCGATAGTTAAGATCCTCGTAAGCAACCATCTCTGTGAGATGTCCGCTCAGATCGTATTCGCGGTTCAGGATATCAATGATATTTTGATAGGGTTTCATGCCTTAGATTTTCAGGGATGAAGTTAATTAATACCCGATTATTCCCTACATTTATCTCTGACTTTTCCCGATTTGCACACAATGCAATTAGCTAGTAATGGAAGTTGAAAGATGGGCATAAATTTAAACAGGAGGGTGAGGCATGTGGCTCCTTTTAGATTGTATCTTTTCGCTTATCTTATTTGATACTTGATCTCCTAACTACAACTTTACCCTCGATTTCAATTTCTTTAGCACTGCCGTCAGTGAAATGAATTTTGGCAGCTTTTTTGAAGAATCCAGGGGCTACAGCATCAAAACGTAATTTAATTATTCCCTTCTCGCCTGGTTTAATAGGTTCTTTTGGGTATGATGGTGAAGTACACCCACAGGTAGTTCCTACCTTGGTTATTGCAATGGGTTCTTTACTGCTATTCGTAAATGTAAATTCTGCAATAACTGCTTTCTTATGTTCAATGGAGCCAAATACATGTTTTGATTTATCCCAGGTCAGAACAGATTCTTTCGACTTGAGTTTTTCTTTGGCCAGCTTTTCATCTTTTGTAATCTCTCGTGATGCCTCTTGTGCCATCAGTTCCAGAGAATTGAAAAAGTAAAATCCAAGTAACAGGATGATAATTGTATAAGTTGTTTTTTTCATGATATTCATTTAACCACGCGACAAAGTTAAGGAGATTTCAATAATAGTTAACGAGTTAGGGGGCATTTTTCGTATGCGTTCCCTTTTAGTTCGAAAAAATCAAGCGACATATTACGACAAATACACAATTATTTATCCTATTACTTAGCCTTAGGTTCTATTTTCTATTTCCTACTTCCTATATTAGCTTTATGAAAAATTGTTCAACACATGAATAACGTCTGCAAAATTATAAGGAATCTGATCCTGTTGGTTATTCTGCTCCAACTGCTTTCTTGTAGTCCTGAGGAATATGTTCAATTCGGAATTATTTCCGATGTACATCAGGACATCATGCACGATGGGGAGGAGCGCCTTGGCCGGTTTATAGAAGAAATGAATACAGTTCAGCCTGATTTCATTATTCAACTCGGTGATTTTTGCAGGCCTTATACCTACAATGAGGATTTTCTTGATATCTATAATGATTTCCAAGGTTCACTGTATCATGTTATTGGAAATCACGATATGGATGGAGGATTTTCTCGTGATTCAGTAGTGAGCTTTTGGGCAAGTAAGGGGCGCTATTACTCGTTTGACCAATATGATTTCCATTTCATTGTCCTTGATGGAAATGATTTCAATCCTGCTCCTGATAAGCCTTCGGGATATAATAAGTACATTGGTGCTGATCAGGTTGAATGGCTGAAAACTGATCTGGAATCAACAGAAAACCGCTGTATTCTGTTTTCTCACCAGGCCTTACGTGGGGAATTCGGGATTGATAATGCTCAGAGTATAAGGCAGATACTTGAGGATGCTAATGAAAGAGCTGGTTCAAAAAAGGTTATAGCCAGTTTTAACGGACATAATCATGCGGATACTGTATTTCAAATAAATGGTATTTATTATATTGAAATTAATTCATCTTCCTATGATTGGTTGGGGGGAGATTATACTCATCAAAGTTATTCCAAAGAGGTGCATGATCAGTATCCATATATTCAGTACACAGCGCCATATGACCAGCCTGTTTGGGCGTTGGTAGAAATTGGATCAAAGGGAACAATTCTAATCAAAGGGAAGGATAGCATGTGGGTGGGGCCAGATCCGAAGGAATTAGGTCATCCGGGCAGAAAAGATGGGATAGGATTTTCGAGTCGGATCCGTGATACAATGTTAATTTTTTAGACCTGTCAGGTTTCAGGAAGGAGGAAATAGAACCTAAGGCCAGGGAATAGGATTAAGGATAATGACCTCATCATCGGAAAGTTGTTTTTTTAGTTTGAATAGATTCACCAGGCCCATCAAACCTTTTGAGGTAGTTGTAAACTGGTTCTTTTTTAGAGTCATGGTTCCGAACTCTGTCTTTACAGACCAATAAAATCCTCCTTCATTACGCTTGAGGTCAACTCGTTTTAAGACACTATCATGTAACGGATCCAGGAAGTAATCTACAATGTATAGTTTGTCCTTGGATTTTTGAATTTCAAATAGATATCGATATGATAGTTGGGTTTGTGGCTTTTTAAGTATAAGGTGGATGTAATATGTGGTGATCTCGTCACGGTTAGAAAACCCAAAATTCTTAATCTTGAATTTATCATGTGGTTCTCTAACCATTGGAATAAACTTGTGATGAAGTATTTTTCTTGCGAAAGTTGAATCCATAGAGGGATGCAAGTATTGACGGAGTGAGTCTGAATGGGCACCTTCGCTCATATATGGAATATATATTACCTCCTTAGCAAATGATAGGATTTCATTACTGACCATTTTTTTATGAACAGATTTTGGGGCTATCTTCCAAATTCCAAAGAGCATTGCAAGTAAAAGTGGAATCCAGAAATATCGATTACTTCCTTTTTGACGAAAAAATGGAATTGTTGGCCAGCCAGACAGAGGTAGATTTCGACTTGTACGGACACTTGCCCAAATAATGAATAAGATATTTAGCCCATAAAGTGCAGTTTTAATAATCAGCATAACTACTACACTGTTCAGGATTCCAAAATCGATTTGTCCTAGTGACGCTACCCGAGAGAATAGTCCTCCCATAATTAGGAAGATTACCGCATAATATATAATCATCCAGGTGAGTTCGAAAATAATTATTCGTTTTCCTTGTTCATCTACATCCAGGATTTTGTCTTTTCTGAAAAACCATAACAATAATGGAGGGATGAAAGATAAAAATGGATGAATAATAAACCCTAAGGGTGATAGCGCCAATATCAGCAGAAAGCCTTTGTCTGCATATTTTTCATGATCTCTGAATTCGTTGATATTTACGTCAAGAGCAGTACTAATTCTAATAAGTGTGTCCTCTCGTGGAGTGTTCTCACCATTCTCAAGTCGCTGAATACTTCGAAGTGTCAATTGAGCCACCTCTGCAAGCTCGACCTGGTTCAAGCCCTTCTGAAGTCTAAGCTTACGGATTTTATCCCCGATTTCCCGTTTATGCATTTAATGGTAGTTAAGTTGCCCAAATATAGAAATAGAGATCTTAATTAACCAAAAAAATCAAACGACATATTACGACAAATAAGCAATCTTAATCCTATTTCCTGGTCTTAAGCCCTATTTTCTATTTTCTCCTTCCTAAAATCTGACAGCCCCCAGTCGCCCACCGACAGAATCTACGCATTCACCGATTTTACCGATACTCCTGACCGAATCTCATTAGTAATTTCAAATCCTCTCACTACCTTTGAATCAAAGGTTTGAAATCATGAAAATCATCTCAGAAGAAAAAAGCATTACGGGAGTAAGCAGAATTATCCTTAGGGAGCACGGACATTTATTCATTTCACAGGGGGCAGAAGAATCTCTGAGGATAGAAGGACAGGATGCCATGACACGGATGGTCAAGACCGAAGTCAGAAATGGCGAATTGCTGATTGATTTGGATGGCGGATGGTGGGATAAAACCTGGGGCGCACTGTCATCCACTATTGAGGGGAAACCTTTAAAATATTATGTTACAGTTAAGCGCTTGGAAGGCTTGTTCATTACTGGTGCAGCTCGTGTGAAGGCCGACGGATTAAAATTGGAAAATTTCCAGCTAATACTCAAAGGAGCAGGTGAAGTTATTCTGTCAAATATTCAGGCTAAGCGCTTGGATATTGAATTGCCCGGAGCCGGGGTGATATCCTTATCCGGCAAAGCGAAAGAGCAAATTGTATATTTAAAAGGTGCTGGTAGCTATGATGCACCGCGATTGGAAACAGAGAATACTAATGTGAAACTTCATGGGGTAGGTAAGGCCACCGTCTGGGCTACTAAAACTATTAATGCCCATGTCGATGGGGTTGGAAGTATTGAATACTACGGTTCTCCTGAAGTAAGAAAATCTGTGTCAGGGCTGGGAAAGGTTTTTGCAAAAAGCCGCTAGCTTTTCTTTTTCACAAAGGCTCCACCGTGATACTCTTCGAAGGCCTGATATAGTTCTTTTTTTGTGTTCATCACAATCGGGCCTCTCCATTCAATTGGTTCATTAAGAGGTTTTCCGCTAAGAAAGATGAAGCGCATTTCTTTGTTTTCAGTAGCAATGAAAACCTGATCTCCATCCACCAACTTGGCCATGGTACCAGCTCTTATCCTCTTCTCTTTTCCGGCTGAAAAGAACCCTGAGCCTGAATATACATAAACAAAGGCAGTATGAGAGTTTTTTACTCGTATGGTCTGCTCAGTGTTAGGTGGTATACTCATGTCAAAGAATGAAGACTGAGTAATTTTGTCCTTTACAGGCCCTTCAGTAGAACCAAACTTTCCGGCTATAACACGAATCTTTATGTTTTTCCAAACAACTTCCGGAATATCTTCAGAAGGAATATTCTGGTATCCGGGATCCGTCATTTTTTGAGAGCCCGGCAAATTTATCCAAAATTGAAACCCGTTCAAAGACCAGTCGCCCTCTTTGGGCATCTCCTGATGAATAATACCACTACCAGCTGTCATCCATTGAACACCACCTTTTTGAATGACTCCATTGTTGCCCAGACTGTCACTATGTTCAAGCTGGCCATTTCGCATATATGTGACGGTAGCGATGCCACGGTGAGGATGCCATGGAAAACCAGCCATGTAGTCGACAGGATTATCTGAGCCAAAATGGTCTAACAATAAAAAAGGATCCAGAAACCCTCGCCTGGGATAGCCAAAAACTCTTTGTAATTTCACTCCGGCACCTTCAATTATAGTGTCACTTTTCAGTGTTATTTCTACCTTTCTAATCATAGTTTTCAATATACGAAAAAACAAGGAGAAATCCCAGACTTCCCGCTTCGACTCCACTCAGCGACCGGGAGGCCGAGTCCCGGAGTCCCGAGTCCCGAGTCCCCGATTATTCTTACCTTCGAGCCTTGAGCAAAAAACTGAATCAAATGAGCAAAACCCTTGATGCATCTACCGGGCACCGATTTTCATCCAGGTGGGGATTCATTTTGAGTGCGATGGGAATCGCTGTTGGAACAGGAAACATCTGGAGATTTCCAAGAATTGTAGCACAAGAAGGTGGTGAAAACGGCGCTGGTGCTTTTATCATAGCTTGGGTAATCTTCCTGTTCATGTGGAGTATTCCACTGATAATTGCTGAATATTCATTGGGAAGAAAACATCGATCAGGAGTGATTGGGGTTTTTGTAAAGAGCCTTGGTAAGAAATTTGCCTGGATGGGAGCATTTGTGGCTTTTGTAACTGCAGCAATTACGTTTTTTTATACTGTAGTGGTAGGGTGGTGCATTTTTTATTTATTCCAAACCATAACTCATGACCTGCCAACAACCACGCAGGTAGCAATGGATACATGGAATACTTATCAATCTGGAAATTCCATATTTCTTTTTCATTTTCTTGCGATTGCCTTTGCTGGAGTGGCCATTTGGAAGGGAGTAGGGAGAATTGAAAAAATCAATAAAATATTAATTCCTGCCTTACTGGTCATTGTAGTTTTATCGGTTATCCGTGCGGTGACATTGCCCGGAGCAGGTGAGGGAATTGCTTACTTGTTTCGTCCGGATTTTGCACAGCTGAGAGAACCTAAAGTATGGCTGGCTGCTCTTACTCAGAATGCCTGGGACACAGGAGCGGGATGGGGGCTCTTTTTAACCTATGCAGCATATATGAAGAAGGAGCATGGAGCTGTGAAGAATGCCTTTACAACAGGAATTGGGAACAACATGGTTTCTCTTTTATCAGGGATAATGATTTTTGGGACAGTCTTCGCAATTCTGGGTTCTGAGATGGCAATGAATCGTTCAGAAATACTTGAAGTCATGAAAACTTCTGGTCCGGCCAGCACTGGATTAACTTTTATCTGGATGCCACAGCTTTTTGCCCGGATGGTGATGGGTCATCCACTGGCCATCCTGTTCTTTCTGGGATTGACATTTGCCGGATTCTCATCACTAATAGCACAGATTGAGCTATGTGCCAGGATTTTTATTGACACAGGGATGACTCGCAAGATGTCTGTGATTCTTGTGGTAGCTCTGATATATGTTCTTGGTATTCCGGCAGCCATGAATCTTAACTGGTTAAGCAATCAGGATCATGTGTGGGGAATTGGGTTAATGATTTCAGGAGCCCTGATGGCTTTTGTGGTGATAAAATCCGGAGTCAAAAAGCTCCGGTTGGAAATGCATCTGGATGAGCACGATTGGAAACTCAGGCCCTGGTGGCAAATTGTGATAAGCTATTTCATCCCATTCGCGGCTATTGCACTGCTTGTTTGGTGGTTCTACCTGGCTGCTACAGTCTTTGCACCCGGTGAATGGTATAATCCATTCAATCCCTTTAGTATAATGACATGCCTGGCCCAATGGGCTTTAATGTTAGGGATTTTTGTTTTGTTTAATAAAAAGCTTGGAGGTTCTTTGGTTTAATGTGCCAATCCCGATAAATCGGGACAAGTTGTGCTAATGGGTTGATTGGCTCTTTCTGATTAATAACAAATCGGCCAAAGCGATTGCTGTGATTGATTCCAGAACAACCGGAACCCTTAGGGCAATGCATTTGTCATGTCTTCCACCGATAACTAACTCCTCCACTTCTTTGGTATTTTGGTTGATGGTTTTTTGAGGTTTGGCAGTGGATGATGTGGGTTTAATAGCAACTCTGAACACCAACTCATTTCCGTTGCTGATTCCCCCGTTAATTCCTCCGGCATGATTAGTTTCTGTTTGTCCGTCTACAGACAGAATGTTGTCATTGTGTTTTGATCCTCTCATCCCGGCAGCTGAAAAACCACTGCCAAATTCTACTCCTTTGGTAGCAGGAATGGCAAAAACTAAATGGGCGATTTTTGATTCAAGTGAGTCAAAGAAGGGTTCACCAAGCCCGACTGGCATCGCACTGGCTTTACACTCTACGATTCCTCCAATAGAATCATCTTCCTCAATGGCTTTTCGTACGGCAGAATCAATATCACTACTACCTCCTGCCTCAATCAAGCTGGCATTAATAGAGGTTTGACCGGTAATTTTTTTTGCTACTACACCGGCTGCCACAAGTCCGAGAGTTAACCGGCCGGAAAAATGCCCACCCCCTCTGTGGTCGTTAAACCCAAAGAATTTTTGTTGGGCTACCCAATCTGCATGTCCTGGTCGTGGTTGCCTGCGCAAATGATCATAATCACCTGATTTTGTGTTTTCATTGATGAAGAGTACGGTCAATGGAGCACCGGTAGTAAATCCATTCAAGCAGCCACTTATGATTTTTGGCAGATCCTTTTCTACTCGTGGAGTTGTACCCATTGCACCTGCCTGTCGTCTTGCGAGGTCAGGTAAAAAATCGTCTTCAGTAAGTTGTATTCCTGCAGGACAACCATCAATACTAACTCCCACTCCATAACCATGGGATTCTCCAAATATGCTGATCCTGAAAAGAGTTCCGAAACTATTCATCTATTTGTCCTCCTACTTTTATCATATCACTATAAAATTCGGGATAAGATTTGGATATACAATCAGCTCCTATAATTTCTATTGGAACTTTCCCCGGTAGTGCAACAACTGTTGCTGCCATGGCAATACGATGATCATTGTGTGAATCTATACAAGCTTTCTGAATTTCTGCCTGTCCCTGAATGATCATTTCATCTCCTGAAATTTGTATTTGAACACCCAGCTTACCCATTTCTTTCAGAAGGACATCAGCCCGATTACTCTCTTTATGGATCAGGCGGTTTACACCTGAAATCTTGCTAACACCTACGCAATGAGCTGCTAAGGCAACCAGTGGTGGAAAAAGATCAGGACAATGAGTTGCATCCATGCTGAATGCTTTAAGTTCTGCTCTGGAGCAATGGATTCTTTTTTCACCAATTGTGAGATTTGCCCCTGATTGTATTAGTGCGGATATGATTTCACGATCTGCCTGGAATGAATTAGTATTCAAACCAGAGATATCCACCTCACCGGCAATAGCACCAGCTACGAATAAAAAGGCTGCCCCTGACCAATCTCCTTCAATGACATAATCATGGGGATAGTATGCTTGCCTACCCGGAATCCTGAATTCCTGATATTCTGAGTTGCTTACATTGACACCAAAATGCTCCATGATGCTCAGTGTCATATCGATATATGGAATGCTTTGTAAAGACCTTACCCTTACAAGCGAATCATTCTCAGCGAGTGGAAGAGCCATGATAAGACCTGTAAGCACCTGAGAGGAAAGACTTCCGTCAATTTTGATCTCTCCTCCTTTGATGGGCCCCCTGACTTTTACTGGCAGAAATCCATTATTCGTTTCGCAGCTTACTCCTGAGGAAGAAAGAGCCTCGCTAATTAAGCTCATTGGTCTGTTTAGCAGTGAACCTGTGCCATTAAGAATAATCTCACCATTGTGCAGTGCGGCAATGGATGCAAACATACGGATACCAAGTCCGGCTTCTCCAAAATCCAGGGTTTTTTCTAATGGTGCTAATCCTCCATGAATAATAAGTCTGTCACCAAAATCCTCCAAAGTTGCTCCTAAACCCTGAATTACCTGCATGGCGGCCAGAGCATCATCGCACCGGCTGGGGTTTCGGATTATTGTTGTGCCATCAGCCAGCAAAGCCGCCGCCAGAGCTCTCTGAGCAAAACTCTTAGAGGCCGGGGCTTGTAGCGTTCCGCGCATTATTGACGGTTGTACTGTAATATTCATCAGAGCCTAAAGATACTTATTGATTCATAATTCTGGTCTGAGTATTAATCGACTCCTGGTGGATAGCTGAAAATATCTTTTTAATAAATACAGCCGATAAATTTTTCTCTCCCCCTGCAGCAATACTCTTTTCCAGAATACTGTCCCATCTCCCTGACTGAAGTATTGTTACGCTATTTTCTTTCTTACACTCGCCAATTTTTTCTGAAACCTTCATCCGGCTTTCTAAAACTCGCATGAGCTCATCATCAAGACGATCAATCTCTGACCTATATCCTTCCAGGTGCTGCAGGAAACCATTGCTTCCGGGATCCACTCTTCTGAGAACCAGGTTGCTAATCAGGGTATTGAGCTCTTCAGGAGTTATCTGTTGCCGTGCATCTGACCATGCTTTTGCAGGATTAATGTGTGATTCGATCATCAATCCTTCCATGTTCAGATCCATGGCCCGTTGTGATATTTCTTGTAGTAATTCTGATTTGCCGGCGATATGACTGGGGTCACAAAAGATAGGTAAATCTGGACGTCTTCTTTTTAGTTCAATAGGTAACTGCCAGTTAGGAGCATTCCTGAATTTTGTTTCAGCATAGCTTGAAAACCCACGGTGAATGGCTGCGATCCTGGTAATCCCGGCAGAAGCCAGTCGCTCAATTGCCCCACACCAAAGTTCCACATCCGGGTTGATTGGATTCTTAACCATAACAGGGATATCAACTCCTTCCAATGCATCAGCGATTTCCTGAACAGCAAAAGGATTGGCCGTAGTTCTGGCTCCTATCCAGAGGATATCCACACCATATTTAATTGCTTCGAAAACATGTTTGCTGTTTGCCACTTCGGTGGAAGTTTTCAAGCCTGTTTCTTCTTTTACTTTTTTCAACCATTTTAGCCCATTTACTCCAACTCCTTCAAAGCTTCCGGGACGAGTTCTTGGTTTCCATATTCCTGCACGATACACCTGAGCTCGTGTGTTCAAAAGCCTTCTGGCCGTTTCCATTACCTGTTCTTCTGATTCTGCTGAACAAGGACCAGCAATAAGCAGTGGTCGTTCTGTTTCTAATCCCCACTCATCGAGTGATGCTAATTGAATATTCTTCATGAGAATTGTGTTAATGTTTTTTGAATGATATTTGCTTCCAGAATAAGTTCTTCCACACGCATGTCATTGCCTTCCGCTATGGCATCCTTGAATTCAGTCATTTTATTGATATATGTATCCATCACTTCTATGACATTTTCTCTGTTTTGGCTGAAAATAGGAACCCACATGGATGCTGCTGAGGCCGCTAGTCTGGCTGTGCTGTCAAAGCCCCCGCTGGCCAGATTAAAAATATTTTTTTCATTTTTCTCTTTGTCCAGAACAGTCAGGGCCAGAGCAAAAGAGGTCAGATGAGAGATATGTGAAACATAGGCAGCATGTGAATCATGTTCACGCGCATTCATAAAGACCAGGCGCATATTGACAGCCATATACATTTTGGTTACGGTTTCCAGAGCTTTCGGACTGGCATCTGCCATATCACAGATGATACCTACTTTTTTTGCAAATAAACCGGTGACAGCAGCTTCTGGTCCTGAAAATTCGGTTCCGGCCATCGGGTGAGAAGGAACGTAATTACCTCTCTTGGGATGATTCCTGACACTCTCAATAATCTCCAGTTTGGACGATCCCATGTCTGTTACGGTTTGATGGGTGACATAATCCAGAATGAGGGGAAGCAATTCCTTAATTCCGTCTACAGGGATGGCCAAAACAATAAGGTCAGCCTCCTGTATGCCCGAATGCAGTTTCATAACTTCATCCACTATGCCTCTTTCCATAGCCTGATCGCGGTGACCAGGGTTTTTATCTACGCCGATAATGCGATCTGTGAAGCGCCTGGCTTTGAGATCCAGAGCCAGGGAGCCGCCTATTAATCCTAGTCCTATTATTGTTACTGTCATTTTTTATTTCGTCAGTCGTTAGTCTTTCGTTATCGTTTTTCGTTTTTCGTCTTTCGTTTTTCGTTTTTCGTTATTCGTTATTCGTCATTCGTTTTTTAATCTTGCTATAGCCTTGCGGATTACTTCTTCTGGTTGGCATAGGCTTGCTCTTACGTGTCTTTTCCCTTTTGATCCGAA